>JAUMWZ010000014.1:17369-18456 GCA_030529405.1 Bacteroides sp.
TATGCTTTATCTCCTTTAGCCAGCACGTATGTGTCAGTAGTAACATAATCTATATGGTCGTTACCCGCATTTATGTCGTGAATGATTTCTTTCTCAAAAGGGTATTTTTCGTTTACCGCATAACGTCTTAAATCGAACCAACGATGCCCCTCAAAGCAGAGTTCTCTGCGTCTTTCAAGCCTTATTTCGTCTACAAGACTAGCCCCAGTAAAGTCTTCTCTAGCGTATTCAAGAATTCTGTTTTTCCTCATCTCAAACAAAGCGTCGTTTGCAACAGACTCTTTTCCTTGTTGCATAGCACAAGCCTCTGCTTTATTAAGCAACGCCTCAGAATATCTTAATGTAAACACGTCAGAAATTCTTGAACGAAAACTTCCTTTCTCATACTTACTTCCTAAGCTAAGACTATCTGTATTTAAGTTAGGATTAAAGAATACTATTCGTTTGTCATTCTTTGCATCAAACGACAAAAACAAGTCTGAAGACACACAAAAATCTCCTGCGTCGCCTGTAAAGACTTTATTTGTGGACAAGTGATTAGACCCCTGCGAGAAAATAATCTCTGAATTATCTTTAGTCAAGAAAGCCTTATCATGAGAAAAAGCAGATATGTTCTCTATAAAATACTTCTTATCTTTAAGAGCTAAGTCTGAATAATACTCAGCCTTATCCCACTCTTGCATATACAGATATACTCTTCCTAGCAAAAGATGTGCTGCAGTCTTAGATGCCCTATATATTTTCTTGACCGAAGGAGGTGTTACAACCTTATCGAAATTAGCAATAGACTCGCTAAGGTCTAAAACAATTTGCTCATACACTTCCTTGTTTGTTGCTCTAACAAACTGAGTTTCTTTCTCTTTATTATGCTCCACATAAGGTGTTAGCTTTAATGGAACATTCAACTTTACATCTTTAGTAGAAGGAGCGTAGGCATCTCCGTAAAGATTGGCTAACGTAAAATAAGCATAAGCTCTAAGAAATAACGCCTCACCCAACACCCTATGATAGGTATCTCTATCTTTATCTGTATTTACATCTATACGGCTCATCTCGTCAAGCATAACATTTATGTACCCAATCTTTT
>JAUMWZ010000227.1 GCA_030529405.1 Bacteroides sp.
TATATAGTTTGTAAAACCAGTGTATATCTACCATTTCTTAGATGTAGACATATCTTTTGTTGGTTGTATACCTCCTCTTACTGTACCTTTCTTTTTTTAGCGGTGGTGCGTAATTGTTTGTTTTTATGTTATATTTTTCTCTGCTAATAAATGATAAACTAATTGTTTCTGGCTCAAATATTATTACTTTTGTCTTCTTTAAGAGTAATACGAAAATTATATATTTCTGATGGTTAAGACTATTATTAAAGTGATGTGGGTTGGGCTTATCTTGTTTCTAATAGGTAATGCCGTGATGTTTTATTCCATATCAAAAGGCTGGATAGGATATATGCCTCCGATTGAAGAACTAGAAAACCCTAACTACAAATTCGCTACCGAGATATTCTCAGAAGACGGTGAAGTGCTTGGAAGATGGGCATACAGTCGAGAAAACAGAGTCTTTGCCAAGTACAACGAACTATCTAGACACCTTATAAATGCTCTTATTGCCACAGAAGATGTAAGGTTTACTGAACACTCTGGAGTAGATGCCAAAGCCGTGTTGCGTGCAGTGGTTAAGACTGGAATACTTATGCAAAAGAACGCAGGAGGAGGTAGTACAATTACTCAGCAATTAGCAAAACAGCTTTTCACTGAAGACGTTGCAGAAAACAAACTTCAAAGAGTGCTAATTCAGAAACCTAACGAATGGGTCATAGCCGTCAATCTTGAAAAATTTTATACTAAAGAAGAGATACTTACGATGTATCTAAACAAGTTCGATTTCTTGAACAATGCAGTGGGAATAAAAACAGCATCTAAAACTTATTTCGGCTGTGAACCGTCAGAACTAAAGATTGAAGAAGCTGCAACGTTAGTAGGAATGTGTAAAAATCCGTCTTTATACAACCCCGTAAGACATAACGAAAGAACCAAAGGACGTAGAAATGTTGTGATTGAGCAAATGAGAAAAGCAAAGTATATCACTAATGCTCAAGCCGATTCGCTAAAACAACTTCCTCTGAAACTCAAGTACACTAGGATAGACCACAAAGACGGTATGGCAACATATCTAAGAGAATATTTGCGTGGAGTGATGACAGCTAAAAAGCCAGACAAGTCTAAGTATAGGGGGTGGCAAAAGCAGAAATACTATGAAGACTCTCTTGCTTGGGAAACAGACCCACTATACGGTTGGTGCAACAAAAACACAAAGAAAGACGGAAGCAACTACAATATATATACTGACGGACTAAAGGTTTATACAACAATAAACTCAAAAATGCAGAGATATGCAGAAGAATCCGTCAAAGAACACGTTGGAGAGTATCTGCAACCACAATTCTTTAGAGAGAAAAAAGGAAGAAAGAACGCGCCATATAGCAGGACTGTAAGTAACGAACAAGTAGCATCTATCATCAAACGAGCAATAAAACAGAGCGACAGGTATAGAACAATGCACTCTGCAGGATATTCAGATGAGGAGATATATAAAGCCTTTGACACGCCAGAAGAGATGTCTGTGTTCTCATGGTCAGGAGTAAGAGATACCATACTAACGCCAAAAGACTCGATAATATACTACAAACACTTCCTTCGTTCAGGTTTCATGTCGATGGATCCGTTAAATGGTCATGTGAAAGCCTATGTTGGTGGGCCGAATTATTCGTACTTCCAATACGACATGGCTATGGTTGGTCGTCGCCAAGTGGGTTCTACAATCAAACCATATCTGTATACTCTCGCAATGGAAAACGGTATGACTCCGTGTGACGAGGTAAGACATATTGAGCAAACACTGTTTGACGAGAGTGGCAGACCGTGGACACCTAGAAACACAAACAGAAAGAACTATGGCGAAATGGTAAGTTTGCGTTGGGGACTTGCAAACTCAAGCAACTGGGTATCTGCATATCTTATGGACAAACTTAATCCT
>JAUMWZ010000228.1 GCA_030529405.1 Bacteroides sp.
TAGAATGAGGGTTAATATAAGCCCTGCCAAGAAAACAAAGAGTTCTGAGAAGAAGCCTAAGAAAGGATTGTAGCACCTGCCAACATGAAGTTCAAGTGCAAAGTTCCACAATGACATAGGCTGACTTATCATATCTGTTGGCATCTGACTGCTTATTGGCGACTTGTCTTTTAGTATTGCCCCCGAAGAATAGTCGAACACGATGTTGCCTATATTAGGAAAATCTTCAGAATATCCTGCCACAACTTCTCTGCCAACAGGCTTTCCTCTGCTAGGCAATACAGGTTCGCCAGTGAAATAGTCTGTTCTTGTTTCTTTGTCGATATCCCACACGAACATACCGCTGAATGAGCCAATCAAATACTTACCATCATCTTGTTTTCTGAAAACGTTTATTCCCATAGGACTTATGCTTGGTGCATTCTTCATCTTAACGGGTGTTTGACCGAAATTATTCATCTCGAAGAAACCTTCAGAGGTAGACATTATCCAACTTTCTCTATCATCGTCCCATCGAATAGCTCGAAGTTTGTCGTGCCAAGCATTGTCTGAGTCAAGTTCTGAATAGGGTATAGGGCTAACCTTTGTAAGCACAAGGGGTATCATAAGCGGTGGTCGCAGGCTCATTCCAGTTACTGAGAGGATAACAGTGAGTACAATCAGCCACACACCTAGCTTGTTGTGCCACCTCAAGTTACTTTTCATTAGATTTGTGTAGGGCTTTGTTTGCTTGCCATTTCTCTTTTTTCGCTTTATCAGCGATGGTAAGAAGAAGTGCAAAATACCTGTTACACACAGCACAATAAGCACTATTCCCAAGAAATCGACCATTAACTTGCCTGGCAGTCCAAATATCTCTCCGCTGTGAATGAGCCATACTGTTTTGAAAAGTGATGTTTTCTTTTCGTATCTATCGGGCTGTTTCAACTCGTGTTTTGTAAAGGAACTGTATGGACTGACAGCTTCATATACATACGAACGGCTAACAACCACCAGCGTGTCACCCTTTGTTGTGATGTCTGTTATTCTCTCTTTGCAGTCAGAAATCTCTTGCTTTTCCCATCTGTTGTTGGTGGTGGAGTGCTTATACAAGTATTTCTGTGTGGCACACCATATACCTCCGTCCGATGTTTTCACTACATTGTTAATCTTACGATTGTCTACTCCCTTGTCAAACCCTTCATTCCTTTGCTTGAAGTTGTGCATAAGTGAGTCTGTTTGCCATATTCCTGCCGTTCCGAAAAGTAGTATCTCGTTGTCTGCTGTCTTTATGCTTCCCTTCACTATGCCGTTGTTCCAGTTTTCAAACTGATAACCTTTAGGTAGTAATTTCCTACTCACTTCGTATTCAGAAAACAGATCTCTGTGGTTTAGTATTATTCCCGATACGCAGAATATAACGACAAAGAGGGCGAAGAATAACCCCACCCACTTATGATATTTCTTCCAAAATCCTCTCATCTCTTATTTTCTTTCCTCTAATCTTGTTTTGTTTGTCCTTATCGTATGCTATTTCAAGTTTCTGCTACCGTCTTTTTGCAAGAAGTATCTGAATGTTACATACCCTGCTTGCGATTGTTTGTTGTGATAGCCTAGTACCTGAAACTTTGCAAACTTGCCGTCTGCCGTCTTCACAATAAACACTTTTTCGCTAGCCAAATATGTTGGAGGAGGTCCACTAAACAATATTGCGCTTGCAAGAACATGGTTTAACGTAGATTTTATTGTTTCTATGCCCTCACCCGTAAATTTGCTTGTAATCTCTCCTTCTTTATCTTCCTCGTAACCGTTTTCAGGAGCAGTGATAACTGCCTTGAAATCTTTCACTTTTGTATCAAAAGCACCGCCTTTTCCTTTGCCCGACTTGCCTCCGTTTGTTCTGATGTTCATTCTGTTGAATGCAATATCCCAGCTTA
>JAUMWZ010000229.1 GCA_030529405.1 Bacteroides sp.
CGCCATCTCTGTGATACATATTCAAGAATGGACATCTGCTCTTGTTTACAGGTATTTGGTGGTGGTTCACTCCAAGACGGTATCTTTGGGTGTCGCCATAAGAGAATAGTCTGCCTTGTAGCATTCTGTCTGGCGAGAAACTGATTCCCGGAACTACGTTTGCTGGGTTGAAGGCTGCTTGCTCAACATCGGCAAAATAGTTTTCTGGGTTTCTGTTTAGCTCCATAACACCTACCTCGATTAGTGGAAACTCTTTTTGTGACCACACCTTTGTCAAGTCGAAAGGATTGTAAGGCAACTTCTTAGCTTGTTCTTCTGTCATTATCTGAACTTTCATAGTCCATTTAGGGAAGTTGCCTTGTTCAATGTTTTCGTACAAATCTCTTTGGTGGCTCTCTCTGTCTTTACCGATAATTGCCTCCGCCTCTGCATCTGTCAGGTTCTTTATTCCTTGTTGTGTGTGTAGGTGGAACTTAACCCAATGTCTTACTCCCTCTTTATTGATGAAAGAGAATGTGTGGCTACCATATCCGTGCATGTGTCTGTAAGAATACGGTATTCCTCTGTCGCTCATCGTGATTGTTACTTGGTGGAGTGCCTCTGGCAGAAGTGTCCAGAAATCCCAGTTGCTTTTTGGACTTCTAAGGTTTGTTCTCGGGTCTCTCTTTACCACGTGGTTTAGGTCTGGAAACTTCAACGGGTCGCGAAGGAAGAACACTGGCGTGTTGTTTCCAACTAAGTCCCAGTTGCCTTGGTCTGTGTAGAACTTAATGGCAAAGCCTCTGATGTCTCTTTCAGCATCTGCGGCTCCTCTCTCTCCTGCAACGGTAGAGAAACGTACGAAAAGGTCTGTCTTCTTGCCTACCTCAGCAAAGATAGAAGCCTTTGTGTACTTTGTAATGTCGTTAGTAACTGTGAAAGTGCCGAATGCGCCCGAACCCTTTGCGTGCATTCTTCTTTCAGGAATAACCTCTCTGTCAAAGTGAGCTAACTTCTCAAGAAACCAAATGTCTTGCAGTAACATTGGACCTCTTTTACCGGCGGTAGCTACATTTTGGTTGTCTGCCACAGGAGCACCTGCTGCAGTTGTTAGTTTTTTGTTTTCTTTCATAAGTGTCAATTTTTTATATTGAAACGTCTTAATTATTTCTTTTGCTGTTTTTGATTATCTCTGCGTATTTATCTAATGCTTTTTTCTCTACATCTGTAAGCATTCCTGTTTTAGACTGCAATGTGTCAGACAGTGTTGTGTCTTTTATGTTCAAACATTTTCTCATGTTTCTAAACATAGAGCCTGTTCTTATTTTGTATGTAGTAAATAGGATTAGATAGGGAGGTAGATGTTTTGGCAATTTGTTTGCAAAGTTCCTCCATAGCTTGTTGGGATATTGGTTTATGACAAACCAACCGCTTGTCCAGCAACCCGTGACTAATAGGTCGCAATCTACTATCTTGTCTTCGGAATAGTCGTCTGTTGCGCAAAGACTTATGCTGAAGCCTTTTTGCCAAAGATACATAGCCATTGCTCTTGCATATCTGGCAGTCTTGCCTTTTTTGCTGTTATATACAATGAGTGCTTTCATTCTTTTTTTTGTTACAAAAGAAATTAAAAGAAAGCACTCTGTCAATAGTGTTAATCTATTTTGTTATAGATAATTCTTATATTGATATGTTGAAGTTTCTTTACCAAGATTGTTGGTTGGTCTCCACCTCTTTTCTACACTGATTATCTTGTTGTTTTTGTGCAAGAGGTTTCACTTATGAAATGAAAATTATGTGTTTATCTAGTTAAATATTGAATTGTGTGCTAAAAACTGTATTTGGCTTTTATCCATACCTCTGAATTGTCTTTGTACGTTCCAAATATTCCGCTTTTTCCGCCAAACCAATCGAA
>JAUMWZ010000015.1 GCA_030529405.1 Bacteroides sp.
ACTGTATATGGTCTATTTGTAAATTGTATATGGTTTATTTGTTGGCTATATACAGTTTGAATAAAGCAGTATTTGATGAAAACAATAAGTAATAAAGAGATAAATCTTGAGAAGATAAGAAACATTGTCTTTGACTATGGCGGTGTGATTGTAGACCTTGATAGAGATAAGGTTGCAGCGCAGTTGTATGACCTTGGGATAAAGAATATAGAGGAAGTTCTTAGCAGTTATCATCAGAAAGGAGTGTTCGATTTGTTGGAGCGCGGAGTGATTAGCTCTGAACAGTTTAGAGATGAGATACGTTATCTATCTGGAACAGTTGCCACAAACGAACATATAGACAATATTTGGAAGAGCTTTCTTGTGGGAATAGACCGTAAGAAATTGGAAATTATATGCCGATTGAAGCAAACTCACAACGTTTATCTTCTTAGCAACACCAATCCTATACATTGGGAATATTCGTGCAACGAACTGTTGGTGTGCGACGATGCTCGTGTAGACGATATGTTTACTCATACTTATCGTTCGTATATGATTGGGCTGGCAAAACCAGACATCAAGGTGTATGAGTATATGGTTTCTCACTCGGGAATGGTGCCAAGCGAAACACTGTTTATAGACGACTCGATGCTAAACTGTGAAGTGGCTGAAAAGCTGGGAATAAATTCTTTCTACACTAAAGATGGTAAAGACTGGCTAAAACTGTTTGAAGAATAAACAGACTACATAAACAAAATGGAAATAATAACAATAGATAGCAACAAACCACAGCCCTGTGTGGCGGCAATAGGTTTCTTTGACGGAGTTCACAACGGACATAAATATCTCATAGAACAAGTAAAAAAGAAAGCCAAAGAAAGCGGAATGAAGTCTGCTTTGATAACTTTTGCCGTACACCCACGCAAGATTTTCAAACCAAACGAGCCTATGCCTATGCTAAACACAAGGGCAGAAAGGCTCAATCTGCTTGACAAACAAGGGGTGGACTATTGCTTTCTGCTGAACTTCGATATGGAGTTGGCACGCAAAACAGCCAGAGAGTTTATGGAGAATGTTTTGTTTGCACAGTTCAATGTTAGAGCATTGGTAATAGGATACGACCACAGGTTCGGACACAACCGTAATGAAGGATTTGAAGACTATGTGGAATATGGCAAGCAGATAGGTATAGAGGTCATCAAATCGGAGGAGTTCAGACTTTCAAACGGTGAGGTTATGGACGAGCAAGTAAGCTCATCGAAGGCAAGAGAATATATCACTGAGGGCGATGTTGAGGCTGTTCATAACTTGTTAGGATATAGATATAGACTTAGCGGTGTGGTGGTTGATGGACACAAGATAGGTCGTCAGATAGGTTTCCCAACGGCAAACATAAAACCTGACTGCACAGACAAGATCATACCTAAGGACGGTATATATGCAGTATGGGTTTATTTGCGTGGCAAAAGACTTCGTGGAATGCTAAGCATAGGAGTGCGCCCGACGTTGAACAACGGTTCAAACAAGTCGATAGAGGTGTATATACTCGATTTTGATGAACAAATATATGGCGAACATATAGAGGTGGAGTTTGTAAAGCGTACACGTGACGAGGAGAAATACGACAACCTGGATATGCTCGTAGAACAGTTGAAAAGAGATGTAGAGGAGGGTAGGAGAATACTAGTGTAGGACTGACCTGCAAACTATATATAGTTTAGATATTGACTGTATATGGTTTAGAAATAAAATCGTTTGATGCGTCTACTAAGTTTCTTATAATCATCTTATTAACGTGTTATGTCCTTTGATTGAATCATACTAAAAATACAAAGATATGCTTACTGTCTTAAAGCTACTTTTCATTGAGTTGGCAACACTTTTCGCCTCTGCTATTGTGGCAAATACCATAATTCTTATTGTTGGTGCATCGGTTGGTGAACTTGACACAGCAACAAAAGATGCCATAAGTATAGCATCTCAATTTTTGTTTTCAGTGGGGTTTGTAGTCTATCTTGTATGTAATAAGTACGTGTCTTTTAATAGAGAAACGCTCAGGATTGGTGGGCTTAGACTGTTTCTGTTGTCGGCGGTAGGCTTTGTGGCTTTAATGTCTGCAATAGATGTGCTCGAATCTCGTGTTCTGCATTGGTTGCCAAACCTTTTAGAGGATATGGAGATGAACTGGGCTAATATCTTTGCAATGGTGGTGTATGCTCCTTTGCTTGAAGAAATAGTTTTCCGTGGGGCTTTTTTGAAGGCACTTTTGGAGGAATATAAGCCCAATAAGGCGATACTTATATCTGCTGTGATATTTTCTATAATACATATAAATCCAGCTCAACTAATACCTACCTTCGTAGCAGGTTTGTTGTTGGGCTGGATTTATTACAGAACAAAGAGTCTTTCTCTTTGTGTTATCCTTCATGCAATAAATAATATTGCCTATGTTGTGTTGTTTAAGATGACAGACGGTAATGGGTTTAATCGTGAATCGTTCCCGATTGTAGCTGATTTAGCTATACTTTTGCTGTCATTAGCAGTTATTTACTTTGCAACAAGGTTAATTTCCCGCCTTACATTTAAAGGCTAACGCATACATATTCATTTGCTTAATCATAGCCACAAGTCCGTTGCTACGTGTAGGCGAAAGATGCTCTTTCAGTCCTATTTTTTCAATGAAATATAGATCTGCATTAAGAATCTCATCAGCCGTATGACCTGACAACACTTTTATAAGAAGTGAAACTATGCCCTTAACTATAAGTGCATCGCTTTCAGCCTCAAAATATAGCTTGCCCTCTCTTTCTTCACAGTGCAACCAAACACGACTTTGGCAACCTTCTATAATATGTTGCTCGGTCTTATACTTTGCATCAATAGGAGATTGGTCATTACCAAGGTCAATGAGTAGTTGGTATTTGTCCATCCAATCATCAAAACTGTTGAACTCTTCTATTATCTCGTCTTGAATTTCGTTTATAGTCATATCCTTTTTATGTTTTTGTTTCTTCTTGTATATTAGCTTGTTTCTTCTTGTAAGGCTTCTTGCTTATCATTATATGTCAGCTTGTCTATTCTTATAAAACGTCTTGTATTTGCTTGTGTATCTATTTATTTCTTATTATTAAATGCCTTATCTGTTTCTGTAAGACGCTTTATTTCTCCTTATATATTACCTCTAAAACAGTTTGTCCGACCGCCTTTAATGTACCCTTGTCAATGTGTTCCATATTATCGTTCACGGTGTGCCAAACGTCTGTGAAGTTTCCGCCTTCATTATATGGAATAATGTCAATGGTTTTTATCTGAGCAATCTTGTTTACAAACAAATGGTCGTCAGTAACACCACTGCCCGTGTCGTTAATGAATATTCTGTCGTAACCTAATCGCTTAGCCGCCTGCCATACTTTCTTGTTTACATCTTTAGCATACAATTCCGAGTAGCCTTCTCTATAAAAGACACTGCCTTTACCTCCAACCATGTCAAGCAATATACCAAAGCGAGCGTTGTAATTATCAACGTGCGGATTTTTTGCCCAGTGTTGCGAACCAAGACACCAGCTTTCTTCTTTTCTATCTCCTTCGTGGTCGTTGTGTTCGCCATAGTCTTCAGCATCAAAAAGTATGATGTCAATGCCAAGTTCAGTAGGTTGAGAGTGGAGTATTCTTGCTATTTCTATGAGAACACCTACTCCACTGCCCCCATCATTAGCACCTATAACAGGAGTTCTTCTATTCTTGCTGTCAGGGTCATGGTCAGCCCAAGGACGAGTATCCCAGTGCGCAAACAAGGCTATTCTTTTCTTTTTCTCAGGTTGAAACGATGCAATTATGTTTCTTGCATTAAGTAGAGTGCCGTCATAGGCTGTCAGCTGCACCTTTTGGCTTACTACATTTGCGCCATGTTGAGAAAGCACCTGTTCTAAATAGTTGCCACACTCCACGTGTGCCTTTGTGTTTGGCACTCTAGCCCCAAAGCTGACTTGCTTTTCAATATACTTGTACGCAGAGTCTGCATTGAATTGAGGAACATTTACTGATTTCTCTTCTTCCTTTACAACCTGTTTACTACTTCCACCGCTACACGATAGGAATGAGAAAAATACTGAACACACTAATATTATATTGACACCTAATCTCATAATTCTTTTTTCTGTATTGTTAATTACTAGCTCCAAAATTAGTTGTTTTGTAATTAAATTAAGCAAGAAACAATACGAAATATAAGCCAACTAATAATGATTAAGCTCAGTTTGGTATTCACGTTATGTCAAAATGTTACTTTTCTGCCTTATTTTTTCATTAAATCTTTGTTTCAGTTTCGATATTATTTCTCATATTTGCTGAAAATCTAACATTATGGAATCTATTAAAAACTTCTCACAACTAACAGAACATTTAAGTAAGCAAAGTATAAAACTAAAGGTAGTAGTAGTATGTGCAAACGACTCGCATTCAGAGTATGCGATACACAGAGCCTTGAAAGAGGGCTTTGTTGAGTTTACACTAATCGGCGACTCAAACTTTTTGGAAAAGTTTCCTGCATTGAAAGCTTATTCAGACAATATTACTATGATACATGTTGATGACCCTGACGAGGCAGCACGTATGGCTGTGAAGTTTGTCAAAGAAGGAAAAGCAGACTTGCTGATGAAGGGCATCATCAATACTGATAATCTCCTAAGAGCAATACTAGATAAAGAGAACGGAATATTACCACAGGGCAACTTGCTAACTCACCTTGCTGTGATAGAAATACCTACTTACCACAAACTACTGTTCTTCACAGATTCGGCGGTAATTCCGTATCCAACACTGGAACAGAGAGTAACAATGATAAAGTATGCTATAAATGCTTGCAATAGTTTTGGTATAGAAAAACCGAAAGTTGCGCTTATAAATTTCACTGAGAAAATCAATCCTAAGTTCCCAACTTCTATTGACTATGTTGAGATAGTAAAGATGTGTAATGAGGGAGTGTTTGGTAATGCAATCGTTGATGGACCACAAGACACACGTACAGCATGCGAGAAAGAGAGCGGTGATATTAAGGGCATATCTTCTCCTGTAGATGGTGATGCAGATGTTTTGATATTCCCTAACATCGAGGCTGCTAACACTTTCTATAAATCTGTTTCATTGTTTGCGAAAGCAGAAATGGCAGGCGTGTTGCAAGGCACTGTTTGTCCTGTTGTACTTACTTCACGAAGTGACACTGGGTTGTCTAAATATTACAGTTTATGTATGGCTTGTCTGCAAGCATGTTCAAAGAAACTGTAAGATAACGAACCACAAAAAACAAAAAGACTAAGAAAGACCACGATAAACACAAAATAAACTTTATAGAAAAACACCTTAAATCTAAAACTATGAAAATCTTAGTAATCAATCCTGGTTCTACATCAACCAAAATTGCAGTATTCAATGATGAGAAGTCAGTATTTGTTAGTAGCATTCGTCACACAGTAGAGCAACTTTCTGTTTTTCCTACTATCATGTCGCAGTTTGATTTTAGGAAATCTCTTGTGCTTGAAGAGCTTAGAGTGAATAATATCTCTCTTGACTTCGATGCTATTATTGGTAGAGGCGGTTTGGTTAAGCCTATTAAAGGAGGAGTTTATGAAGTAAATGATGCAATGAAGAAAGACACTCTCAACGCAATGAAGTCTCATGCTTGTAATCTTGGAGGACTGATAGCTTCAGACTTATCAAGTAAAATTGAGGGTTGTAAGGCTTTTATTGCAGACCCTGCTGTTGTTGATGAGATGGAACCTATTGCTAAGATTACAGGCTCTCCACTTATGAATAAAGTATCTGTTTGGCATGCCTTAAATCAAAAGGCAATAGCTCGCAGATATGCTAAGGAACACGGCAAGAAATATGAAGAATTAAATCTTATTGTAGCACACTTAGGAGGTGGAATATCTGTAGCTGCTCATAGTATGGGTAGAGCCATTGATGTAAATAATGCTCTTGACGGCGAAGGTCCGTTCTCTCCTGAGAGAGCTGGTAGTTTGCCTTCTGGTCAGTTGGTTGAGCTTTGCTTCAGCGGTAAATATACTAAGGACGAAGTTAAGAAGATGTTGGTTGGCAATGCAGGACTTGCTGCTCATCTGGGAAGTACAGATGTTCAGAAGATTATACAAAAGATTGATTCCGAAGGCTTCCCTAAAGCCGTTGAGATTCTTAATGCTATGTCTTATAACATTGCTAAGTCTATCGGAGCTTTATCTACTGTGTTGAAGGGGAAGGTAGATGCTATACTTCTAACTGGTGGTATTGCTTACAATAAGTTCGTAACAGATGAAGTGATAAATAGAGTTTCTTTCATCGCACCTGTTCATATCTATCCGGGAGAAGATGAAATGGAGGCTTTGGCACTTAATGCACTTTACGCCTTAAATGGCGAGGTTGAAGTGATAAAGTATGAATAAGTTACGAGGCAGGGATATAAGATTGTAATAGAAAAGCATAACAAACTTTTTTAGGAATATAAATTGTTGAGGCGTGAGTCTGTATTAAGACTTGCGCCTTAATTTTATCTTGTCCTCTTTGTTGTAGACAGCTTTAATATTCGACTGTAAGAATGTGCCTATATTCTCTTTATCGTTTTTGCGTTGTGTGTGAATACCCTTTCTACAGACGATGTTTACTTTGCAAGTCAGATATACTTACTTTTGTTTTAGTTTATATATAACTGAGTTTTAATTTATATACAGTTTGCAAGTAGACTGTTTTTACTTTGTATTTGTCAGTATATCAGCTTATTTGTGTGATGATATGTGCTCCTATGACTTTTGTCTTTCATTCTTTATTCTAATAAAGCAATCACCGCCCAAAAGTAAAACATATTACTTGAGCGGTGATTTATTCTTTTAGTAACCTATGTATTATATAGGGGCTTGTTTATTTACGTTTTTGCTTATGAGCAAGGACAGTGTGCCGCTATTAGGTTTCTGTCTCCCAATGTGTTGTCCACTCTTGCCACGTTAATCCAGAACTTGTTGTTTCTGACACTCTCTATCGGATATGCAGCTTTTTCTCTGCTGTAAGAGTGATTCCATTCGTTAGCAACAATTTCATACTCAGGGTGAGGAGCATTTACCAACACATTATCTTCTTTGCTTGCTGTTCCGTCTTTCACTTCTTGTATTTCTTTCCAGATATTTAGCATCACATCAATGAAGTTGTCTAGTTCTGCAAGGCTTTCACTCTCAGTAGGTTCAACCATTAGTGTGCCGTGTACAGGGAACGAGAGTGTAGGAGCATGGTATCCGTAGTCCATCAAACGTTTAGCAATATCATTTTCTGTAATTCCTGTTTCTGCATGCACATTTCTGCATTCAAGTATCATTTCGTGACCAACAAACCCGTTAGCACCTCTATACACTATTCCGTAAGTGTCTTTTAGACTTGCTGCTAGGTAGTTTGCACTAAGTATTGCTGTTTTTGTTGCATTAGTAAGTCCCTCTGCACCCATCATTCTGATGTATCCATATGTTATTGCAAGCACTCCTGCACTACCATAAGGTGCAGCCGAAACTTGGTTTCTTGTGTCGCCCCAGATGTTGTGTGAAGGTAGGAATGGTACCAAATGTTCTGCAACACATATAGGACCTACACCCGGACCACCACCACCGTGAGGTATTGCAAATGTTTTGTGAAGGTTCAAATGGCAAACGTCTGCACCGATAAATCCTGGATTAGTAAGACCAACTTGTGCATTCATGTTTGCTCCGTCCATGTATACTTGTGCGCCAACACTATGCATTAGGTTACACATCTCTCTAATCTCAGTTTCAAAGATACCGTGAGTAGAAGGGTATGTAATCATAAGTGCTGCAAGATTGTCTTTATGTTCTTCAACTTTTTTCTTAAAGTCTTCCATATCGACGTTACCGTTTTGGTCGCAAGCGCAAGTAACGGTTTCAAATCCTGCTTGTATAGCTGATGCAGGGTTTGTACCGTGTGCCGAAGCAGGTATCAATATTTTGTTTCTGTGTCCTTGTCCTTGACTAGCCAAGTAACTATGTATAACTCTTAATCCTGCATATTCTCCTGCTGCACCTGAGTTTGGTTGAAGGCTCACTCCTGCAAAGCCTGTAATTTCTTTCAAGTCATTGCTTAGGTTGTTTATCATTTCAATGTATCCTTCTGCTTGATCTTGTGGCACAAGAGGGTGAACAGCCATCATCTCTGTTTTGCTTAGCGGAAGAAGCTCTGATGCAGCGTTAAGTTTCATTGTGCAAGAGCCTAACGAAATCATTGAGTGTGCAAGAGAAATATCTTTTCTATCAAGACGTTTGATGTATCTCATCATTTCTGTTTCAGTGTGGTATTTGCAGAACACATCGTGTGTAAGGAATGGAGTTGTTCTAACAAATTCTTTGCTGATAGGCTTTCTGTCTTCAATCTTGTCTATCTTTTCTACATCTTTCTCTGCTGCTACAGCAAATATTGTCAAAAGCACATTTGCTGCCTCAATACTTGTTGTTTCGTCTATGCTGAAACCTACTCTTCCTCTTTCGCAATATCTCAAGTTCACTTCTTTCGATAATGCTACTGTTCTGATGTGTTGAGTAGATATTTGTTCAGGAAGTTCAAACATCAGCGTGTCAAAGTACTGTGAGTTTACTTGTCTATATCCAAGTTTTGTTATTCTCTCTTCCAATACCGTTGCTGTTGCGTGTATTCTGTTTGCTATTTCTTTTAAGCCTTCTTGTCCGTGATATACTGCATAGAACCCTGCCATTGTTGCCAATAATGCTTGTGCAGTACAGATGTTTGATGTTGCTTTCTCTCTTTTTATGTGTTGTTCTCTTGTTTGAAGAGCCATTCTATAACAGTCTTTGCCGTATTTGTCTTTAGATATACCAATAATTCTTCCCGGTACAAATCTTTTATATTCTTCTTTTGTGGCAAAGAAAGCTGCCGATGGACCACCATAATACAATGGTATTCCGAAACGTTGAGTAGAACCGAATACTATGTCAGCACCCCATTCGCCCGGAGGTGTAATCAGTGCCAAGCTCATTATATCTGCTGCTACTGCCACTTTGCAGTCTGCTGCTTTAGCCTTGCTAGTGAACTCCTTATAGTCCTCTATACTACCCGATGCGTTAGGATATTGAATTAGGCAACCAAAGCAGTTTGGTTTAGGATTAAACTCTCTATACTTTCCAACTTGAATCTCTATACCTTGCGGGATAGCTCTAGTATATATTACTGCCAGTGTTTGAGGGAATACATTCTCATCAACGAATACTACGTTTGCACCTTCCTTTTGTTGTGTTCTACTTCTTAGTGCAAACATCATATTTATAGCTTCAGCTGCTGCGGTAGCCTCGTCTAATAAAGAGCTGTTTGCTAGAGGAAGACCTGTCAAATCGCTTACTGCTGTTTGAAAGTTCATTAACGCTTCTAGTCTTCCTTGTGATACTTCTGCTTGATATGGTGTGTATGAAGTGTACCAAACAGGGTTTTCAAACACATTTCGTTGTATAACGGCTGGTGTGATAGTGTTATACCAACCAGTTCCAATATATGAAGTATACAGCTTGTTTTTGTTAGCTAGTTTGCCAATGTGTTTAGCATATTCGTATTCTGAAAGAGGCTTGTTCAACTTCAAAGGCTCTTTTAGTCTGATGTCAGACGGAATAGTTTTGTCAATAAGTTCGTCTACTGTTGATACTCCAATCTTCTTTAGCATCAGTTCTTTTTCAGACTCACTTATTCCGATGTGTCTATCTTCTAAGAAATTGCTTTTCATAGTTTTATGTGTTTTTTGTTTTTGTATAAAAGGTTATTTATTTTCTAAAGAAAGGGTTTTCAGCTTTTTCAAAGCCGATAGTTGTAGATGGTCCGTGCCCAGGGTAGACTGTTGTGTCGGCAGGCAATACAAAAAGTCTGCTACAAATGTTGTCAATAAGCTCCTCAAAGTTGCCACCTGTGAGGTCAGCCCTACCTATGCTACCTTGAAATAGCACATCTCCAGAGAACATACACTTATCTTTTGCGCTGTAAAACACTAAGCTTCCAGGCGAGTGTCCAGGTACGTGTATAGCTTCAAGAGTGGTGTTTCCAAAGCTGATTATATCTCCATCGTGCAGATATTTACCTATCTGTGCTGGTTCTTCTTGCAGATGAAACCCGAACATTCTGCTTTGTTTTGGTGCTTCTCCTATCCAAAACTCATCTGCTTTGTGAGCTTCCACGGGTAGGTTATATTCTTTCGACACGAATTTGTTGCCAAATATGTGGTCAAGGTGTAGATGTGTGTTCAGTAGGTGCTTTACTGTTAGTTTTTTCGATTCTATAAATTCTTTTAGTTTTATCTTTTCTTCCTCGTAAAAGCAACCAGGGTCAATAATCACTGCTTCGTTAGTTTCGTCCCAAACGACGTAGCAGTTCACCGGGAACATATTAAATTCAAATAGTTTAATCTTCATTTCTAATATTGTGTTCTTTATGGTAATGGAACATAAACAGCCTTTTTTGTTGTGAAGAACTCTTCTTCAAAGAAGTCTTTTAGTTCATACGTTATTGCCTTTTTCTTAAACATTGCAATTTCGTTATCTAGTTCTCCTCCCTTTAGGCATATCAGTCCGTTTGGTAATGCGTTTTGTTGTGTTTTGCTAATGTTCTTTGTGCATATCTTTATCAAGTCTGCCAATGGCATAACTGCTCTACTAACCACGAAGTCGAAGGTTTGTTTTTCTTCCTCAGCTCTGCAGTGTTTGGCTGTAACGTTTGTTAGCTCTATTGCATCTGCTATGCTTGTTGCCACTTTAATCTTCTTTCCTATGCTATCAACCAAGTGAAACTTAGTGTCGGGAAACATTATTGCCAACGGTATTGCAGGAAATCCTCCACCCGTACCCAAGTCCATTACGGTCGTACCTGCCTTAAATTGTATAATCTTTGCTATTGCTAGCGAGTGGAGTATGTGGTGTATATACAAGTTGTCAATATCTTTTCTTGATATGACGTTAATTTTTGAGTTCCAATCTGTGTATTGTTCTCTCAAAAGTGCAAACTGTTGTCTTTGCTTATCGCTTAGGTTGTTGAAATATTTCTCTATAATCTCCACTTCTGTTGTAGTTTTTGTTCTATTTATATAATGCTTTCACTAAAGAGTTTTCTTTTACCACTGCGTCTATATCTTCAAAAGGTACTAGTATTTCTATCTCTCCTTTATATCTTGCTGCTATTTCTCCTCGATTAAAAACGAACATCAATCCTGTTTCGTTTATTATGAAATTGTTTACTTCTATATATTCCATTTCGAAGAATCCCTCTTCATATAGTTTTTCTATGCTACTTATGTCGTTGTCTTTCATAAGTTGCTTGTATACTATTTGTTTAAGTTCGTTTTGACGTTTGCTATCCACAATGTCATCAATACCTATAATGCTCATATCTTTTAGATATACATTCAGATATTTTTTTTCTGTATATGGATTTGCCAGTTCGTCTGATTCTAAAGAATAGGTGTATTCATAGCAGAGAATGTTCTTCCACAGGTTCTTTTTATGCAGAAGATGTTCCACAGTCATTTCTTTTACTGCCTCATCTTCAATAAAGTTTTTGTAATCTCTGTCTTGTATTGCCTTGATTGCATCTTCGTAAGAACTGTTTTCGTTCAAGTTGTTGTTTACCCTCTTTATGCTGTCGTTTTCGTCATCAAAATCTTCATTTAGGTTCGATGTGAGAAGCTCTTTCATTATCTTCTCTGTTATTTCTTGCGCTCGTTCGGGTTTATTTTCTATCACGACTTTATCATACGACATCTTCCAACTGAATACAGTTTCTGTTCCGTCTTCTTTACTGTCTTTTGTCAGTTCTGTTCTTTCAAACTTTATGTTGTCTTCTCCCACCGCAAAAGAGCAAGAAGAAACAAATAACGACACTATAAACATCAGCGCAAATAGCTTTTTATTTACCTTGTTCATTCTTTTTACCTCTTTATTTTTTCGTTATGATAATATTTAGCAAACGTACAAAAAACATTATATACTACGAACATAAAAGTAGCGTTTTTTGATGTTACTGACAAAGCTAACTGTAGTGTTTGTCTATTTAATGTCCGTTTTTTGAAAAACAAACTGTATATAACTTACTTTTTGATAGTATATAGTTTGCAAGTAGGCTATATATGGTTTAGATATTGACTGTATATGGTTTGCAAATCGACCCATAAAACCTTTCAAGGAGGTTGATATAGCTGGTTTGGTTGGCTAACATTGCTCACGCTCGAAAATTTGTTGTTCATAGCTATAATAGATAACTTTGCTACCTCTATTTAATAAACCGTCTTGCCACACTTTGATTATGTCGTACAGGAAAATTATACACATAGATATGGACGCTTTCTATGCTGCAGTGGAGCAGAGAGATAACCCTTCGTTGAAGGGTAAACCCATTGTGGTTGGTAGCGAAAGAGAGCGTGGAGTGATATGTACGGCAAGCTATGAGGCACGCAAATATGGTGTGCGTTCTGCTATGTCATCAGTTAAGGCACGACAGCTATGTCCCGAACTGATTTTTATGCCTTTGCGAATGGCAACATATAAAGAGGTGTCGTTGCAGATAAGAGAGATTTTTTCGCGATATACAGATAAGATTGAACCTCTTTCTCTTGATGAGGCTTATCTTGACGTTACAGACAATAAGTTGGGAATAGACTTAGCCGTGGATATTGCTAAACGCATAAAGAAAGATATAAAGACGGAACTGTCGCTAGTGGCTTCTGCTGGCGTGTCATATAATAAGTTGTTGGCAAAATTGGCTTCTGACCTTCGAAAACCAGACGGCTTATGTACCATTCACCCCGACAAGGCTCTTGAGGTGTTAGACGCATTGCCCGTCAGCAAACTGTGGGGAGTGGGAGATGTTACAGCAAAGAAAATGAATAGCTTGGGTATACAAAATGTGCTTCAGCTAAGGCAATGTTCCAAACAGATGCTTCATAAGAACTTTGGTAAGATGGGATACTTGTTCTATGATTTCGCAAGAGGTATAGACCACCGTGAGGTGGAAACAGACTACACACGTCGCTCGTTGGGCTGTGAACACACGTTTGATAAAGACATTACAGCCTCGTCTTCCATAATAATTGAGCTTTATAATATTGTGCTCGAACTTGTGTCGCGCATCAGACGCTCCGCTTTCGAGGGCAATACCATAACCGTAAAGGTTAAATATGAAGATTTCACTAATGTGTCAAGGAGCAGAACCAAGCACAAACCGCTAAAGACAAAAGACGAGATTCTGCCTTTGGCTAAAGAGCTGTTGCGCTCACTCCCCGAAACAGATAAAGGCATTAGGCTCATCGGCGTTTCTGTGTCAAACAATAAGTCGTCGTCTGCCGACGAGGGAGTGATATATTACAAACAGCTGAAGATACCTTTCAAGGAGTTTAAGATATGATTTGCCCTTTTGTTGGCTGTTTAGGGCTGACTTTAGCAGCAATATCACTATATTTGAAAATCATTTTTAGAAGAATTTTTAATTATATATCTCATGAGAACACGCTTATTAAGAATGAGTTTCTATTCTATCTTATTTTCGTTTTTAACTGTATATAGTTTAGAAGTAAAGTCAGAAGACTTGACTCGCTATGTAAATACATTTATCGGAACAACAAACTATGGCACCACAAACCCCGGTGCTGTGTGTCCAAACGGACTAATGTCTGTAACCCCTTTCAACGTTATGGGGTCTGACGACAACAGACATGACAAAGACAAACAATGGTGGTCTACTCCGTATGAATTTCGTAACAAATACCTCACAGGTTTCTCTCATGTAAATCTTAGTGGAGTAGGGTGTCCCGACCTAAGCTCGTTACTTCTTATGCCAACTACAGGTCAAGTGGAAGTAGACTATAAGAAATACGGTAGCCATTATGCTGACGAGAAATCTACACCTGGATACTATTCAAACAAACTAACTAAGTATGACGTGCTTACAGAGCTTACCTCGTCTATGCGTTGTGCTATTAGCCGATTTACATTCCCTAAAGGACAAAGCAATGTGTTGTTAAATCTGGGCGAAGGTCTTACTAACGAAAGCGGAGCAACCGTACGCTTTGTTAGCGATACAGAGATAGAAGGCAGCAAGTTGTTAGGCACTTTCTGCTATAACGACCCTCAAGCTGTGTTCCCAATATACTTTGTTATGAGGGTAAGCAAACAGCCTGCAAAAAAAGGATATTGGAAGAAACAACGTGAAGTAAACGAAGTTGAAAAGGAATGGGACTCTCTTGCAGGCAAGTATAAGATATATGAAAACTACAACAGAGAACTCTCTGGCGACGATATAGGTGTGTTCTTCTCTTTTTCATCAGACAAACAGGAGGCTATTGAGGTCAGAATGGGGGTGTCTTTCGTTAGTATAGACAACGCACGACTAAACCTTGAAACAGAACTAAAGGGAAAGAGCTTTGAAGATGTCAGACTTGAGGCGAAAAATAAATGGAATGACCACTTATCTGTTATCACTGTCGAGGGAGGAACAAAACAACAAAAACGCATATTCTATTCAGCCTTGTATCACACACTAATCCACCCTAACATAATCACAGACGTAAATGGAGAATATCCATCTATGACTTACTTAAAGACTATGAAGAGTAACACAGAGAGATATACAGTGTTTTCTCTTTGGGATACATACAGAAACTTGCATCAGCTTATCACTTTGCTTTATCCGCAGAAACAAATTGATATGGTAAACAGTATGATTGGTATGTACAAAGAGAGTGGTTGGTTGCCAAAATGGGAGCTTTACTCTCGTGAAACTCTTACAATGGAGGGAGATCCAAGCATACCTGTCATAACAGATACATATCTTAAAGGTCTGAGGGGCTTTGATATAGATGCTGCCTATGAAGCAATGTATAAGTCGGCAACCACTGCTGGCAAAGATAATCTTATGCGTCCTGATAATGACGATTATCTAAGTTTGGGCTATGTGCCTTTGCGTGCAAAGTTTGACAACTCTGTTTCGCACGCATTAGAGTATTATGTGGCGGACAACGCTCTTTCTTTGCTTGCAAACGAACTAGGAAAGAAAGCCGATAGTAAGTTATTCCGCAACCGAGCATTGGGATACAGACATTACTATTGTAAAGACTTTGGCACTTTAAGACCTTTGTTGCCCGATGGTACATTCTTCTCTCCGTTCAATCCTAAAGAGGGTGTAAACTTCGAACCTTGTAATGGCTTTCACGAAGGAACTGCATGGAACTATACATTCTATGTTCCTCACGATGTGTATGGACTTGCAAAACTGATGGGAGGAAAGAAAAACTTTGTTCAAAAGCTAGAGAGTGTGTTCGATAATGGCTTTTATGACCCTGCAAACGAGCCTGATATAGCATACGCATATCTATTCTCTTATTTCAAAGGAGAGGAATGGAGAACTCAAAAGCTCACTCTTGAGTTGCTAGATAAGCATTTTCACGATGCACCAAAAGGAATTCCCGGCAACGATGATGCTGGAACAATGTCTGCATGGGCTATATTTTCAATGATAGGTATATATCCCGACTGCCCAGGTTCTCCATACTACACTATAACAAAGCCAGTGTTTGACAAGGTTACTATAAAACTTGACGAAAAACATCATGGTGTTGATAAACTCGTTATAGAAAAAGTAGACAACGGATTGAGCAAGGATAAGTACATCAAACAAGTGTTTTTGGGCGAAAAACGAACAGACAAATTCAGAGTTTCGCATAAAGAACTGTTACAAGCTAAGAAGCTTAAACTTGTGATGTAATCAGAGCTTGATTTTATAACAATATTATTCTGCAAGTCAGTTGTATATGGTTTCCAAGTAGACTGTATATAGCTGACTTGCAAAGTATATATAGTTTGCTTGCTGTATATATGTGCTTGTTTTGCAGAGTATATTACCCCGTTTCTAAAGGTGAATAGTCTGTCCCGTGAAGTGTCTTTGTCATGGCTACAAAAACTGTTCACTCCTTTTCTTTGTCTATAAAATCTACTTGTATATACCGCAGAAGTCGAGAATCAGTTTGCTACTGTCTTTTGGCAAAGTGAAAAACTCTTTGTGTGCAGTAAGGAATACCACAATGTCGGCTCTGCTGTATGCTTCTTTGTAGTCTGTTAGTTTGAAAATGTTATGTTGCTCAATGTTCGGCTCTACAATAAATATTTCGCAGTCGCTACAAGTATGCATCACGTTTGTAGCGATGAACTTTGCAGGCGATTCTCTTAGGTCGTCAATGTTAGGTTTGAATGCTAAACCCATTAGTGCTACTGTCGGTTTCCTTTGTTTGTCCACTTCGAACTGCTGGATAGTGTTCCTTGTCTTCTCAGCACACCATATAGACTTATAGTTGTTTACTTCTCTTGCCTTAGCAATGAGTTTAGCCTCTGTCGGATAGTTAGACGAAATGAAGTAAGGGTCCACTGCAATACAGTGTCCACCAACACCACTCCCCGGTTGAAGAATATTCACTCTAGGGTGTTTGTTTGCTAGGTTTATCAGTTCCCAAACGTTTATTCCCGCCTTGTCGCATATTAGTGAAAGCTCATTTGCAAAGGCTATCTGCACATCTCTACTTGAGTTTTCTGTCAGTTTACACATTTCTGCCGTGCGAGCGTTAGTGCTGTGCAGCTCACCCATTACGAATTTGTTGTAAAACTCTTTAGCTTTTGCAGTTGAGGCTTCGTCTATTCCCCCGATAACTCTGTCATTATGCACCAATTCGTATATGATATTACCTGGCAACACTCTTTCTGGGCAGTATGCAATGTGTATCTTCCCTTCTAACTCTGGTCTTTCACTGAAAATCAAATGAGCCATTTGCTCGGTTGTTCCTACTGGCGAAGTAGATTCGATAACGAACAAATCGTTTTCTTTTAACAAAGGAATGATTGAAAGCGTTGCTGCTTTTACAAATGAAATGTCTGGTTGATGATTGTCCTTAAACGGAGTTGGCACGACGATGAAATATGCATCGCTCTGTTCTGCTGTAGTAGATGCTCGGAAAGCCTTCTTGCTTACAACCTCAGTGAGAAGTTCTGCAAGTCCGTTTTCTACAATGTGTAGTTTGCCACTGTTTACGCTATCTACAACATTTTTATCAATATCTACACCGATAACGTCAATTCCGCTCTTAGCTGTTATTATTGCAGTTGGCAGTCCTATGTATCCAAGACCTATAAAGCATGCTTTCATCTCGTCAGTAGTATGTTGTTTGTTTTTTATGTGTTATTTGTGTGGAAATAGACTCTTAATGATTTAGAAATCAGTTCTTATTACTTTGGAAATAAACTGTTCTTAGTTTGTAAGTCAATTCTTCTTAGTTTCTAACCCCTTTGTTATCTGTTTGTTTTCTTAGTGTTCTAGAGTGTGCGGACAATTAGAAGTTCTTACAGGGAAATAAATAACACCCTCTGTTGTTCTTGTTCTTGTTTTGCTTTTCTTTGGTCCTGGCACAAAAGGCGAATTGTTAAGCACAAACCTCACTCTCTCCTTTTGTTGAGGTGTAAACTTGTTTTGGAAAGAATACTCATAGTCCATCACGTTGTTCGGAGTTGTTGTATTCTTGCTTATGCAGTCTTTACGTTTTAGCATCTCAAACAAGTCTTCATATTTCATTTGTCTTACTTTCAAGATGCCTTCTATATAACTGTTTATGTAGTCGTTATATTCAATTCTGTTGTATGCGGGAGTGTCTTTGCAGTAGTCAGAATCTACACATTTGTTCGTAAGTTTTAATGCATTACCCTCTTTCTCTTCATTGAAAGCATGGAAAAGTCCAAGATAATGTCCCAGTTCATGAGTTAATGTGTTTACAACATCTCTTGAATTATACACTCTTCCCTCTATACTTCTCACTTCATATATATAAGCACTGTTTATTGACAAACAATGTGGGTACGTCAGTTGAGAGTGAGTTGGGAAGTAAGGCAACTTATCTATTCCGTCCAAATGGTCTGGTTTTACGGTATAAGGAATATGCGACACACCAAGAGTTATACCTTTATTTTCGCCTGTTGGTGCTTTGAATGGATATAACATAATGTTTATGTATTGGTTCACATCATACATATACCTAACCATATCTTTATTGTTCAT
>JAUMWZ010000230.1 GCA_030529405.1 Bacteroides sp.
TTTACATCTATACGGCTCATCTCGTCAAGCATAACATTTATGTACCCAATCTTTTCATAAAGCTCCGCCCAAGTATGCTTATCTTCAGCAGTGGCAGTGCCTCTGTAGTTTCTACCTACTTCAAACTGCCAAGCATAATATCCATACATCGGACTTACAACATAAGTCCAAGCAGTAGAAATCTGACCCGGTCTTTCTTTACCTCTACCTGTACTTAAATCGTCATCAAGGATATTGAAGAAACCACCCGTACTTCCTGACATCGGACCATACTCTATTTTCTTACTCTGCAAATAAACACTTCCCAACAAAAGCTCATCAAAATGACTCACTTCTTTGGCTACAACCAAGTCTTGAGAATACTCACTCAAGAAATCATCACAGCTACTAAAACCAAACAAGACTGTTGATATTACTGCCAAGTTTAATATATATCTTTTCATAAGTTTCATTTTTTAGAATGACACATTTAGTCCTAATGTATATGAAGGACGAAGAGATAACACGGCTTTTTGATTGTTTGCCTGACTTGGATCTTGTCCTACAAGTTTCTTAGAAGCAATAGTAAACACGTTAGTAGTATTCAAAGAAAGCCTCAACGATTGGAAAGGAGTTTTCTTTAATTGCTTAGGTGTGAGATTATAACTAAGAGTTAAGGAGCTCAAGCGCAAGTAATCTCCAGGAACCACTCTTATGTCTGATTGGTCATACATATCCCACAAACTTGAAGCAAACTGACGAATACCTCCAATCAAATGTCCGTACTTACTCCAATGCTCGTTATAATTAGTGTAATTAGGGTCTTCTTTACTTATCAGAGAAGGTATGACTGTTCGCTTTTCATCGCCAGGTTCTCTCCATCTGTCTAATAACTCTTTTCTCACATTCTTATCAGAACTTATACCACTTATTATAGGTTTGTATAGTGGAAATAGTCTAATCTTAGAGCCAACACTATAATTGAAGTTCATATTCAAAGACAGCTGTTTCCAAGTAAGAGTAGTGTAGAAAGAACCATGAAACTTAGGTTCTCTGTTACCTGACTCAGTCATCACCATAGGTATTAACTCTGCAATTCCTTTATCTCTCAATAAGTGCATCTTGTCTGCATAATCATCAAACACAGGACTACCATCGTGCGGATTAAGTCCTAAGAATTCGTAGGAATAGAATGTACCAATAGGTTTTCCGTCAATAATAGCTGTACCATTCAGATAGTCTGTGTACTGAAAAATATCACTAGTTTTTGTTTGCACTTTATTGCTTACCCACGAGTACATTGTAGATAAGTAAAGTTTCCAGTCTTTTGTCTTTATAGGATAACCAGATAGTGTCAGCGAGTAACCGTAGTTGCTTATGTCTCCATTATTCATTTGGTATGAATTCACACCATTGATAGTAGACACGTTAATTGCAGCGAAAGCATCTGTCACATATTTAGTCCACACCTCTGTATTAACATTAAGTCTGTTCTCAAAAGCAGACAATGAAAGTCCGAAGTTAGTATTTGTTGCGACTTCCCACTTAAGATGTGGATTAGGAAGTTTATGTACTGTAGAAGTATTTTCTCCATAGAACGCATCAAATGTACCTTGTCTTAGCAACAGATTTGGTGTTTCTCCGTCTAGCATATTACCTGTTTTGCCGAAAGAAGCTCTAAATGTTAATTCATTTATCTTTCTCACTTTCCTTGCAAATATATCTTTTAAGTTGAGTCGAACAGCTGTAGACCAGAGTGGAAGTAACCTTTCATTACTTCTACTTCCAAATTTATTAGAAGCATCAAATCTACCGTTCAAACTAAAAGTAAAGTAGTTGTCAAGGTCATACGATAGAGTTAGCCACGAGCCGATAGTGTTTGTCTTTCCTT
>JAUMWZ010000231.1 GCA_030529405.1 Bacteroides sp.
CTACCCTTAGCTATTCTGTTTCTACGAGAGCCATCAAGTATCTCTGGGTGCTTTCTTTCTTGCGGGGTCATTGAGTATATTATTGCCTCAATATTCTTAAAGGCGTTGTCGTCAATATCTATGTCTTTGATTGCTTTTCCTAGTCCTGGTATCATTGAAGCAAGCTCTTTCAAGTTACCCATTCTCTTTATCTGAGCTATTTGGCTAAGAAAATCTTCAAAGTCAAACTGGTTCTTTTCAATCTTCTTTTGTAACTTCTTTGCTTCTTCTTCATCAAACTGTGCTTGCGCTCTCTCTACAAGTGTGACGATATCTCCCATTCCTAGGATTCTGTCTGCCATACGAGATGGGTGGAAAACATCTAGTGCTTCCATCTTTTCTCCAGTTCCTACGAACTTGATAGGCTTATCTACCACGGTTCTGATAGATAGTGCGGCACCACCACGAGTATCACCGTCGAGTTTAGTAAGTACAACTCCGTCAAAATTTAATCTATCATTAAATTCTTTTGCTGTATTTACTGCGTCTTGACCAGTCATTGAATCGACAACAAAGAGTATTTCGTTAGGGTTGATAGCCTCTTTGATTGCGGCGATTTCGTTCATCATTTCCTCATCAACTGCTAGACGTCCTGCGGTGTCGATGATAACAACGTCGTTGCCTTTTGACTTTGCTTCAACTATAGAGTGTAGAGCTATTTCAACTGGTTTCTTACTTTCTATTTCGCTATACACAGGTATGTCTAGTTGCTCACCAAGCACTCTCAATTGCTCAATAGCAGCTGGTCTGTATACGTCGCAAGCTACAAGTAAAGGTTTTTTGTTCTTTTTGTCTTTCAACATCTTTGCAAGTTTTCCTGAGAAAGTGGTCTTACCCGACCCTTGCAAACCTGACATTAAGATTACAGATGGTTTTGAGTCTAGATTTATTTCTACCGATTCTCCACCCATAAGTTGAGTTAGTTCGTCGTGTACAATCTTTACCATCAACTGGCTTGGCTTTACTGCTGTAAGAACATTTTGTCCTAGGGCTTTCTGCTTAACTGTATCTGTAAAACTTTTTGCTACTTTATAGTTCACGTCAGCATCTAAGAGTGCTTTGCGCACATCTTTCAATGTTTCTGCTACGTTAATCTCGGTAATTTTCCCTTCACCTTTTAATATCTTGAAAGATTTCTCCAGTCTTTCGCTCAAATTCTCAAACATATTCTAATCTTTTTATTTTCTGACTACAAAAATAATTATTTTACACTTACTTATATAGTTTTACCTTGCCATTTTCCTCGTTTCAGATAAATATAACTCAAGATAAACATCATCAGATAGTATAATATTTCTATTGCAAAACATATCTCTATACTTGCTCTAAGCCACAGACATACGACGAAGATGTATGCGCTATACAATATAACAGTGATTAGCTCTATAATAAACGCCACCATAGTATTGCCCGTGCCCGAAATGGCATAGAAATACATGCTACCAAAAGACGCTATCAACACAGCAATAGATATTGACCAAACAGAGGCTACAGACTGCTCAATCATAGCTGTATTGTCGGTGTAGAGCGACAATATATAGTTTGGAAATAAACTAACTACAGTTACGATGCAAACCATTATTACTAGAGATATAAACGATATACGCTTTACAAGTGGCAAAACCTCTTCTTTCTTTCCGGCTCCTATTGTGTTGCTCACAAGACTGTTACAAGTAAGTCCCAAAGAGTGCATAGGTATGAGCAAAATCATATATATACTGCGTATGATATTAGATATTGCAAGTTCTGTTTCTCCAAGCCTTTCCACCGCCACAAAGAACACTGTCCACGTAAGCATAGAAAGAAAATATTGCACCAT
>JAUMWZ010000016.1:0-1086 GCA_030529405.1 Bacteroides sp.
AAGACTATAAGAGCCACAAAAAGCATTATGCCTTCGGGAGATATAGATAAAGATATAAGAGAAATAAAGTTATACTTCAAGAATTTTACAGGTAAGCACCCAGAACTATTTGATTTAGGATTGGAATAGGAGAAAGCTATAAAATCATCATAAGTGACAACACTTTTGCAAGTATAACATAATGATTTAAGACGGCTAAGTAGCACTGTGCAGAACAGAAAGACTATTTAGCCGTTTCTAGTATAGATAACAATATACATACATGGACAACAGAGTAAGAAATATACTACTGCAGTGCGCAGAGAAATACGAGACACATGACTTCATAGGAGATGACCCTGTGCAGTTTCCACATAGATATACAGACCACAAAGATATAGAGATTAGCGGACTGCTAACTGCAATTATGAGCTTTGGCAACAGAAAACAGATAGTAAAGAAAGCTAACATTCTGCACAAAGAGATGGGAAGTTCGCCATACCGATACGTAATGAGCAGAGAATGGGAAGACACTTTCAAAGCAGAGGATAAAAGCAGTTTCTACAGAATGTTGTCGCACGCAGACTTCAACAGCTATTTTAGCATACTGTATGACGTCTATACACGTCACGACAATCTGGAGCAAGCACTACTAAGTCAAGAATGTGGCACTCCGATGGACAGACTTTGCAAGCTGATGAACGTTAGCAACAAGAGTCCACAAAAGAAGTTGAATATGTTTCTAAGATGGATGATTAGGCAAAACTCTTTAGTTGATTTCGGAATATGGAAACAGTTCAAAGCCTCAGAACTAATAATTCCTATGGACGTTCACGTCTGCAACGTCAGCTACTTACTTGGACTAACAAGTACACAAACTTTTTCGCTTTCTAACGCAAAAAGAATCACTCAAGCACTTAACGAGATTTTTCCAAAAGACCCTTGCAAGGGAGATTTTGCACTATTCGGTATTGGAGTGAACAAAGACGACATTGTTGTGAACTTGTAACGATAAGCAGTGAGTTGGTAATATATATGTTGAGGCACTACAAACAACAAACGGTACTACAACAACATACAAGCTATGATGTTATAACACACAAATAG
>JAUMWZ010000016.1:1186-17780 GCA_030529405.1 Bacteroides sp.
TTGTGAGATCTGTGACACATAATTTATATGTCTACAACACATAAAAAACGGACTTACAATTCAAAAACAGCAATACAACAACATACAAAAGCCAAGTTCACAGAATGCGGTAAAAGAAAAATGTCTTTTAGGTTATTCCTAAAAGACATTTTTTTATTTCTATTGATAATATATCAATGCTATTATCTTTGAGCTAGTTGTGAATCAACGATAAGAAGACCTGCCTCGCCACCGCGCTTCATTTTGTCAATGATGCCTTGTACAGTAGATTCTTCTTCTACTTGTTCTCTAACGAAAGTCCACAAGAAATCTTGTGATGCCTTATCTTTATCTGCTGATGCCACATCAACAAGTTGGTCTATAAGTTTAGACACATGGCACTCATGCTTATATACTTCTTCGAACGCAGCCAATGGAGATTCCCAACAGAATGGAACTTCTGCCACCTTGTCTAACTTTGGTGTTCCGCCACGCTTAATAACATAGTTTGCTAGTTCACAAGCGTGTTGCATTTCTTCAAAATATTGCTTTCTCATCCAGTGAGCAAAGCCAGGAAGTCCTTCCTTATCAAAGTAGAAAGACATTGATAAGTATAGGTTTGCAGACCACATTTCTGCTGAAATTTGTCCGTTAATTGCTGATTGTAGTTTCTCTGAAATCATAATTAAAAGTTTTAATAGTTTTGTTTTATTATATATTTATAGCCAATATGTAAACACCTGAAAGAGCAAAAGTGTTCAACTATATTCACTTTAAAGGTATTATTTTTCTTACTCCATATTGTTTATTTGTTCGCTCGTATATGATTTAATCATCGGGCGACAGTTGTATGTAGAAGACATTACTTCTCCATAAGCACCTGCAGAACGTATGGCAATCAGGTCGCCACGCTTAGTTATTGGCAAGTAAGTGTCTTTGGCAAACACATCTGAAGACTCACATATTGGACCCACAACATCATATTTTCTAAGTTCAAGTTTAGAAGACACGTTTTGTATTTTGTGATAAGAGTCGTACATAGCTGGTCTTATCAAATCGGTCATTCCTGCATTAAGTATCACAAATTCCTTGTTTACTCCTTTCTTAACGTAAAGCACTCTAGAGAAAAGCGTACCACATTGCGCCACCACAGAACGTCCTAATTCGAAGTGAACAGTCTGATGTGGTTTTACTTTCAAGTATGTTGCATACACATTAAAATATTCATCAAACGGAGGTATATCTTCAAAGTCGGGCTGAGTGTATGACACTCCAAGTCCACCTCCTACATTGATATTCTTCACATCGACAGACATTTGATTGAGTTTGTCCATAATGGTATTGATACGCATACACAAGTTTACGAAGTCTTGTAGGTCTGTTATCTGCGAACCTATATGGAAGTGTACTCCCACCAAGTCAATATTAGAAGATACTTTACACAGTTCTGTGATGTTCATAACTTCTGCCATTGCCAATCCGAACTTATTTTCTGCCTTTCCGGTAGTTATTTTTGCGTGAGTGCTTGCATCAACTTCGGGGTTTATTCTGAGAGCCACCCTTGCTGTTTTTGATTTTCTCTTTGCAATTTCGTTTATCACAGCCAGTTCGGCAGCAGACTCTACGTTGAAACAGAATATGCCTTTGTCTAGTGCCATTTCTATTTCCCAGTCATCTTTTCCTACTCCAGCATAGACTATATCTTTAGCTTTGAACCCACTCTTTAATGCTGTTTCTATTTCTCCACCACTAACACAATCTGCACCTAGTCCATTTTTTGCGATGATAGATAGTAGTTCTTTGTTTGCATTAGCTTTCACAGCATAGTGAACAACAAAGTTTGGATACTTTGCTATTGACTTTTTAATGCTGTCTAATGTATCTCTTAGTAGATTTGTGTTATAGTAGTAAAAAGGTGTTTGTATCTTTTCAATCTTACTTAATGGAATTCCTCCTAACATACGTCTTTTCTATATTCCTTATTGGTTGTATTTCTGTCTACCTCTCACAGACAGTTGTTTGTCAAATATTTATATGTTGATTTCTCAACTGTATATAACTGATATTCAAACCATGCACAGTCTGCACGCAAACTATATATAGTTGAATTTCATTTTATGTATTGTTTGCTTTATTGAAATATTGCCTCGTTAAGGTTTCTAAGTGCTTGCACCTTGTCACACTCTCTAACTAAGAAAGAGATGTTATAATTACTTCCTCCGTAAGAAATCATACGCACAGGTATATCTTTCATTGCATCTAGCGCACGTGCTTCAAAGCCTATGTTTTCCCATTCTAGGTCGCCCACCACACACACTATACACATATCTTTATCCACCGTCACTGTGCCATACTTTTTCAAATCGTCAAGAATATCATCAAGGTTTCTTGTGTTGTCAATAGTTACAGACACACCCACCTCTGAGGTACAAATCATATCTATAGAGGTCTGATAGCTTTCGAAAATCTCGAACACCTTGCGCAAAAAGCCATAAGCAAGCAACATTCGGCTTGATTTAATTTTTATGGCAGTGATATTATCTTTTGCCGCCACAGCTTTAATCTTTCCTCTTTCTGTATCGTTAGATATAAGCGTACCCTTAGCTGTTGGGTCCATTGTGTTAAGTAGCCTAACAGGTATGTTAGCATATTTTGCCGGTTGAACACAAGTTGGGTGAAGTATCTTTGCACCAAAGTATGCAAGTTCGGCAGCCTCATCGAAGTTCAGTTGTCTAACAGGTTTCGTGTTTTCCACTATGCGTGGGTCGTTATTGTGCATACCGTCAATGTCTGTCCAAATCTGAATTTCCTTGGCATTTACTGCTGCTCCTATCAACGACGCTGTATAGTCGCTACCTCCACGAAGAAGGTTATCAATCTCTCCGTAAGCGTTTCTGCAAATAAATCCTTGTGTGATATATATGTCAGCACCCTTATTTAGCTCCAATTGTTGCGCTATTTTTTCTTTTATGTATACTAGGTCTGGGTCAGAGTTCTTGTCTGTGCGCATAAAGTCTAAAGCTGGCAACAACACCGACTTAACACCGTTTTCTTGCAAATAAAGGTTTACCATTGCGGTAGATATTAGCTCTCCTTGCGCTAGCACAACCTTTTCTTCAAACAGAGTGAACAAGTCTTTAGTGTATGAACGTATATGGTCGAAATAGCTTTTAACTACATCTTGACACTTAACTCTATACTCGTCAGTAGAAAAAAGTTCAGCAATATGTTTTCTGTATTGTGCTTCTAATTTGTTGATTATATCGTTTGCACCCTCAGGGTTCTTTTTATAGAGATAGTCACAAATCTCTACCAGTGTGTTAGTTGTACCCGACATAGCAGAGAGTACTACAATCTTTTCTTCTCCGTCTGTTATAAGTTTCGCAACATCTTTCATTCGTTGTGCAGAACCAACAGAAGTACCTCCAAACTTTAATACTTTCATTTCACTTATAAATATTTATAGTTCTTATTTCATTTCTTTTCATTGTGTGTGCCTATTCCACAGTGTTTTGCTCGACAATCTCTTTCTCTAACTTGTGGTTTGAGCATCTGTAAATCGCACCGTTTCTATGTTCTATGAGCTTAGCATTATGAGTGCTGACCACAACCAAAGCACCTTTTTGACATATATCGTGCAGAAGTTCGATGATAGAAAGGCTTGTTTCTTCGTCAAGATTGCCTGTAGGCTCATCGGCAATGAGTATATCCGGATTGTTTAGCATAGCTCTTGCAATGGCTATACGTTGTTGTTCTCCTCCTGAAAGCTCATGCGGATACTTATACCCCTTATCCTTCATACCCACCAGCTCAAGCACTTCTGCCACTCTACCTTTAATCTTGTCTGCACCTTTCCAGCCTGTTGCTTTCAACACAAATTCAAGATTGTCGTTCACTCTGCGGTCTGTCAGCAACTTAAAGTCTTGAAAAACAACTCCAATCTTACGTCTAAGATAAGGCACCTGACTGTTCTTTAGCCTCAACATATCATATCCTAGCACCTCTGCCCTACCGCTATCCACCTTAATGTCTGCATAGAGTGTTTTTATAAGCGTACTTTTCCCTGAGCCAACCTTCCCTATCAGATAGATAAACTCCCCTCTTCGTAGCTCCAGATTTACTTTTTCTAGCACGCACAACTCTTGTTGATAGATATCAACATCGTTATATTTAACCAAAAGTTCTTCTTTCATAATTCACACACAGATGTTTTTTAGTAGATGTATGCTTATCTGTGCAAAGATAGTAAATAGATAAGAAAAAGTACTAACAACTAAGGCACAAAATGCAGTTAAACACCAACAAAAAGAAGAAGATAAGCATTTTTTGCCAAAGCCTAACACAGACCAAACAAAGGCTGAATGTAAGCTACCAAAGAGCAATAGTTTTTCTGGATATAAACCGTATAGAGTTTGCAAGTAAACCATGTATGGTTTGCAAGTAGACTACATATAGTTTAGAAGTAAAACGTATACAGTTTGTAAACAAATGAATATCAATATATTTCAACGCTACACTGACCCATAACGCAAATAGAGCATACACATCAAACGACATAACACATTACTTACATCAAACAGCTATCATTCGCCCTGGTCAAAATGAATAGTTTATTCTTAAAAAACAAATAATTATATTGGCACGTATTATTGTGTTTTTTATTGTATTAAGTTACATTTGCATCACATATAATTTAATCATCTAACAAATCTAATGTCATGAAAAGAATAGTATTACTGATTTTGTCAGTAGTTTTGTTCGCACAAGAGTCGTTTGCACAAAAACTTACAGTAAAAGAGTTAAAAGAAAAAGCCAGCAATGGCGATGCAGAAGCTCAGTTTAATCTAGCATCGGTTTATGGATACGGAATAGGAGCAGAAAAAGACTCTAAAAAGGCAATAAAGTGGTGTAAGAAGGCTATTGAGAATGGCGAAGTAAAAGCATTATCATTGCTCGGGAACTGGTATATGGTGGGCAACAACGTGGAAAAAGACGGTAAGAAAGCAAAGAAATATCTTGAAGAAGCATATCAAAAAGGAGATGTGCTTGCAGGAATAGACTTGGCAAGTCTTTACTATGAAGGAAACGGAGTGAAACAAGACTTCAAAAAGGTGATAGAAATAACAGAGGAGGTGATAAACAAAGCAACTCAGCCAGAAGTTAAAGCCCATGCGTGCAAAAATCTTGCAGGTATGTATATGGAAGGTATAGGAGTGGAAAAAGACATAAACAAGTTTTTGGAATATACTAAGAAGGCGGCAGAGTTTGGCGATGTTGAAAGTATGGCAAGACTGGGGTTGATGTACTACATCGGCGATAACGGAGTGAAGGTAGATTACAAGGAAGCATATAAATGGAATAAAGAAGCTGCTTTCAAAGGAGATATAGGAGCCACATATTTGATGGGGAGAATGCATCAAAGAGGCGAAGGAACTGAAATGGACTTAAATAAAGCTGTGTCGTTCTATGAAATAGCATTCAACAAAGGACATATAGAGTCTGGAGTTGATTTGGCTACTATATTCTGCACAAGTGAGGAAATGAAAGGGGAAGATAAATTTGAAAAAGCATACAAGATAGCTGAATTTACTGCTAAAGAAGGCTCGTTGAGAGGAAAAGAGTTATTAGCGTCAATGTATCTTTTTGGTGCTCACGTTGCAAAAGATACTAAGAAAGCATTCGAGCTATATAAAGAGTTGGCAGAAAAAGATATGCCTTTGTCTATGTTTCAGCTTGCTACACTCTATGAATCAGGAGAAGGCGTAACACAAGACATAAAAGAAGCTCTCAAATGGTATAGAATGGCGGGCAAAAGAGGTATTGAAGAAGCAAAAGAAAAAGCAAGGTTTTTGAACGAAAAGCTAAGAGAAGAAAATCAAAATTGATAACTTTGACGAGCAAAAAAGGTAGAGTAAAGAAATAAACAAAGATTTACAAAGCCCAAAACAATACATAGAGAGGGCAGACACAAGTACCAGAACAAAAGAAAACAATTAAATATTTCTTAGAATGAAGAAGATAAACAGCTTGGTATCAATAGAAGAGTATTCGAGAGAGAAAATACTTTACATGATTGAACTTGCAAAGAAATTTGAGGAAAACCCTAATCAGCCTATCCTCGAAAACAAGATAGTGGCAACGCTATTCTTTGAACCTTCTACCCGAACAAGATTAAGCTTTGAAACAGCAGCAAGCAGACTTGGAGCAAAGGTAATAGGCTTTACAGACCCAAAAGTCACAAGCTCCACGAAAGGAGAAACATTGAAAGACACAATAATGATGGTTAGCAGTTATGCAGATATCATCGTTATGAGACACTACCTTGAAGGAGCAGCAAGATATGCAAGCGAGATTTCGCCCGTACCAATAGTTAATGCAGGCGATGGTGCTAATCAACACCCGTCGCAAACAATGCTTGATTTATACTCTATCTATAAAACACAAGGAACACTGGAGAACTTAACCATCTGCTTAGTGGGCGATTTGAAATACGGAAGAACAGTACACTCACTACTTATGGCAATGAGACATTTCAACCCAACGTTTAAGTTTATAGCTCCAAACGAGTTGAAGATGCCACAAGAATATAAGATTTACTGTAAAGAACATGGTATAAAATATACAGAGCATACTGAGTTTACCGAAGAAGTAATAGCAGATGCAGACATACTATATATGACCAGAGTGCAAAGAGAGAGGTTTACAGACCTAATGGAATATGAACGTGTGAAGAATGTGTACATACTTAAAAACAGTATGCTAGACAACACAAAAGACAATATCAGAGTGCTTCACCCGCTACCAAGGGTCAATGAGATTGCACTTGATGTAGACAACAACCCAAAGGCATATTACTTTCAACAAGCACAAAACGGACTTTATGCTAGAGAGGCTATACTTACCGACGTGCTTAACATAGGTATTGACGAAGTGAAATAATAAAGAAGGGCAGATATGAGAAACATTAAGCAAGAACTTCAAGTTGCTGCACTCGAAAACGGTACAGTAATTGACCACATACCAGCAGACAAATTGTTTACTGTCGTACAAATGTTAGACCTGCAACACATGACAAACAACATCACAATAGGGTTTAACCTAGACAGTAAGAAAATAGGAAAGAAAGGAATAATAAAGATTGCTGACAAGTTTTTCTGTGATAGCGACATCAACAGAATATCTATGGTTGCACCTAATGCATTGTTAAACGTGATAAAAGACTACAAGATTGTGGAGAAAAAGCGTATTACAATGCCCGACGAACTGAAGAACATTGTCAGATGCGCTAACCCTAAGTGCATCACAAACAATGAGCCTATGGAAACTTACTTCAAACTAATTGATAAAGAAAAGTGCACACTCAAGTGCCATTATTGTGAGAAAGAACAGAGTAGAGAAGAAGTAACTACTATATAATGCGTCAAGACTGGAAACCTGGAACAATGATATATCCGCTACCAGCAGTATTGGTTAGCTGCGGAAGCAATGAAGAGGAATATAATATTATAACGATAGCGTGGACAGGAACTATATGCACCAACCCGCCGATGTGTTACATTTCTGTGAGGCCAGAAAGACACTCTTACGACATAATAAAAAGAAACGGAGAGTTTGTCATCAACCTTACAACAAAAGAAATGGCTTATGCCACCGACTGGTGTGGAGTACGTTCAGGCAAGAAGTACAACAAGTTTAAGGAGATGAAACTCACTGCGGGAAAATGCAAGGTAGTAAATGCACCTCTGATAGAGGAATCTCCGCTTTGTATTGAGTGCAAAGTGAAAGAAATCGTTGAACTTGGTTCTCACAATATGTTTATTGCCGAGGTGGTAAACATCAGAGCTGACGAGAAATACATAAACAAAGAAACTGGTAAGTTAGAACTTATAAATGCCGAGCCAATAGTATATATGCACGGTGCATACTATAATTTGGGCGAAAGCTTGGGAAAGTTTGGCTGGACAGTGGAAAAGAAGTCGAAGAAAAGTAATAATAAAACAAAAATAAAATGAGAAGAGTTTTGTTGAAGACTATATACAGTTTAGTTCTAATTTATATATCATCACAAAACATGTTATATTCACAGAACTTTGGACGTAAAAACAACGTCTATAAAGACAAAGTCTTCAACTTTGGCTTCAAAGGTGGATTTACATCAACAAACTTCATTGTAGACGGAATAGACATAGGTAGCTACAACATAGAAAAAGTACAAAACAATTACAGAATAGGATATTTCGGAACTATATTCACAAGGTTCAACATCAAAAGACACTACATACAGACTGAGGTTTCATACACAGTAAACAAAGGAGAGATAAGATTTGAAAAGTGGGGAAAAGAGGCAGACATACTAAGCCCTACATTCTCTAAAGCAATAACAGAGATACACAGCATAGACATTCCTATACTATACGGATATAACACTATAAAAGAAAAGAATTACGGATTATCAATCTTTGCAGGACCTAAGCTAAGAATACACCTAAACCCTGAAAGCAACACTTCGTTTAACAACTTCACGATAGACGGATTGGTGGAAGATTTGGACAAGCTCTCTCCACTAATGGTGGCAGGAGCAAGCGTAAACATATACAACGTGTTCTTTGATTTCAGATACGAACATGGACTATCAAACATCTCAAAAAACATATATAGCACTAAGAATGAGAGATTTTTTGCAGACAGCAAAGATAAGATAAGAATAAACAGATGGTATAGCGCAATTAGTTTCTCATTGGGGCTGATGTTCTGACAAAACAAAAACAAAGGTAAGACAGGAAAAACAAAAAACTAACCAAGCAAAAAATAATCACAATATAACTATTGAGTGTACATTATATTTAATTAGTTTTGCCGATGGTTATACAATAACAAGGTCTAACCTTAAACACTAAATATAACAAAATGAAAAGAGACGAACTGATTTTCGACATTATCGAAAAAGAACACCAAAGACAACTTAAAGGCATTGAGTTAATAGCCTCAGAAAATTTTGTAAGTGACCAAGTTATGCAAGCTATGGGGTCTTGCTTGACAAACAAGTATGCTGAAGGATATCCGGGTAAGAGATATTACGGAGGTTGTGAAGTTGTGGATCAAAGTGAGCAAATAGCTATCGACAGACTTAAAGAAATATTCGGAGCAGAATGGGCTAATGTGCAACCACACTCAGGAGCACAAGCAAATGAAGCAGTATTCTTGGCAGTGTTGAAACCAGGCGATAAATTTATGGGTCTTAATCTAGCTCACGGCGGACACTTATCACACGGTTCGCCAGTTAATACCTCTGGACTTATATACACTCCTTGCGAATACAACTTGGATCAAGAGACAGGCAGAGTGGACTATGACCAAATGGAAGAAATAGCTTTAAGAGAACGCCCAAAACTTATTATTGGTGGAGGTTCGGCTTATTCTAGAGAGTGGGACTATAAGCGTATGAGAGAGATTGCAGATAAGGTTGGTGCACTGCTTCTTGTAGATATGGCTCACCCTGCGGGATTGATTGCTGCGGGCTTACTTGATAATCCTGTGAAATATGCTCATATAGTAACTTCGACCACACACAAGACACTCCGTGGTCCACGTGGTGGTGTTATCATGATGGGTAAAGACTTCCCTAACCCATGGGGTAAAACAACTCCAAAGGGAGAGATAAAGATGATGTCGCAACTTCTTGACTCTGCTGTTTTCCCTGGAGTACAAGGTGGACCTCTTGAACACGTCATTGCGGCAAAAGCAATAGCTTTCGGAGAAATACTTCAACCTGAATACAAAGAATATGCAAAGCAAGTTAAGAAGAACGCATCTGTACTTGCACAGGCTCTTATAGAGAGAGGATTCACAATTGTTTCTGGAGGTACAGACAACCACTCTATGTTGGTAGACCTGCGCTCTAAATATCCAGACTTAACTGGTAAGGTTGCAGAAAAAGCTCTTGTAGCGGCAGACATAACAGTAAACAAGAATATGGTTCCGTTTGACTCTCGTTCGGCTTTCCAAACTTCTGGTATCAGACTTGGTACTCCTGCCATAACAACTCGTGGAGCTAAGGAAGACTTGATGGTTGAGATTGCAGAAATGATTGAAACAGTACTGTCTAATGTTGATAACGAAGAAGTTATATCACAAGTAAGAAAGAGAGTAAACGAAAGAATGAAGGCTTTCCCTATCTTCGCTTACTAAACTACAGACAGTGTTTGAATAAACAAACGAAATAACAAATAGAAACCTCCCTTGCTATAAACATAACAGCAAGGGAGGTTTTTTATTACTCATTGTTTTATAGCTAAAGGTTTATGAAAGAAATAGCCACAATAGGTTTCCAATGTTGCATGAGATAAGTTACAGAGCAATATAAAATGAGAAATCAGTTATATATAGCCCACTAGTAAACTATATACAACTGACTTTCAAACTGTATATCATCAAAAAGCAAACCATATATAGTCTGCAAAACCTATCTCATAGGCTATAAAGTTGACTTTTCTTATTGAAATATATTATTTATTTGAGTGCAAAAGCAAAAACGCAACATACTATCCACAGTTAGAACATTCTTAGTCCCAGTTCTTCAGTCAGTTGCTTTATACCTTCACTTCTGTTTATCATATCTTCGAACTGCTCTCTTCCGCTGAGAATATTTGTTTTTTCTTCCGCCTCTCTAACTCTAAAATGCAGATTAAAGCTCGTATTCTTGACCTTGTTTATGATGTATCTTTCAATCTCTGCTTTCTTGCGCATAAAATCTTTTATCACTAGCTCGTTTTCAAGAACCACTTCAAACATAAATCCATCTGACATCAGATGAGTTTCTGCTATCTCCATTCGTTTAGACAAAGCCACTTCTTCTTGAGGAAGATGTTTAGCATAGTCCAACCAGTAATATACTGCGTCCTTTTCTTCAAAAGGTTCGTTCATCGGCTTTATTTCATTTGTCACACCAACAGCAGCCTGTTCTTCGGCAGGTTTATTGGTTGAGCCAACAGCTTGCATCATCTGTTTGATAGATGTGCTAAACTTTGCAGATGTATATTTAGGAATTTTAGGAGTTGTACTATCTTCTGGCTTTTCAGCAGTTGTAAGACTAGTTTTCTCTTCTTGTTTTTGAGCAGGCTCAACATTATTTACTGCCGGCGTTGCGCTAGACACTTGCTTTGCAGTTTCCTTTACTACACTTGCCGACGATGTTTGCGTGGTACTTGATGCCTGCTTTTTACTGAATATTGGTTTTAATTTCTTAGTAGGGCAAAGCCCACTACCCTCTTCTCCACTATCCTCTGTTATTTGCGAAGCCTGTATAAGAGTCAGCTCCACCAACAATCGTTTGTTCTTGCTGGCTTTATAGTTTATGTCGCAGTCGTTACACAGTTTCAAGGCTTTGTATAAGAAGTTTGTGCTACACTTTTTAGCCTGTGAGATATATCTCTCTCTGATGCTCGCTCCAACTTCTAACAATATTGTCGTAGCCTCATCTTTGCTTACGAGCAAATCCCTAAGATGTGAAGACAACCCCGTTATGAAATGTCCTCCATCAAAACCTTTGTTCAGAATGTCATTGAAAATAAGCAGTGCGTTGCTTGTTTTGTTTTCTAAAAGTGAATCTACAAGTTTGAAGTAGTATTCATAGTCAAGCACGTTTAGATTTTCTATCACTCCACTGTAAGTTACATTACCGCCAGTGTAGCTAACAACCTGATCGAAGATGGAAAGTGCATCTCTCATACCTCCATCTGCCTTTAGAGCTATCACGTTAAGAGCCTCTTGTTCGGCAGTTATTCCTTCTTTGTTTGCCACCTTAGTGAGGTGGTTTACTATGTCTTCAACTGTTATTCTGCTGAAGTCATATATTTGGCAACGAGATAGAATAGTAGGAAGTATCTTGTGTTTCTCTGTTGTTGCAAGTATAAATATTGCATGCTTTGGAGGTTCTTCCAACGTCTTCAAGAAGGCATTGAAGGCTGCAGTTGAAAGCATATGTACCTCGTCTATGATGTAAACTTTATATCGTCCAACTTGTGGTTGTATTCTCACTTGCTCAACAAGCAGGCGAATATCGTCCACAGAGTTATTTGATGCAGCATCAAGCTCATGAATATTGTAAGAGCGTTGTTCATTAAACGACACGCAAGACTCGCATTTATCGCAAGCCTCTCCACTAGAAGTGGGATTCATGCAGTTAATAGTCTTTGCAAATATTCTTGCACATGTGGTTTTTCCTACTCCTCTTGGGCCACAAAACAGATAAGCATGTGCCAGTTTATTTGATGATATGGCATTTTTCAGTGTTGTTGTCAGTGCTGTTTGTCCGACTACTGTGTCAAAAGTGGCAGGTCTGTACTTACGTGCAGACACTATATAATTCTCCATAGACTATCTAATAATATACTCGTTGGTTATTTATGCAAATGTAATTAAAAGACAAACGAATATAACTATACTGTATTAAGTTTTTCAGTTATATAAACTATATTTGCCGTATAAATAAGTTTGGCTGTATGAAAAAGATAAAAGAGATTGCCCTCAAAATAGTAAAAAACAAATATCTGCTAGCTACAACTATCTTTTTGTTCATCATAATCTTTATTGATGATGATAATCTTCGAAAGAGATTTTCAAACACTGTTGAGATTAAGCGTCTTAACTCTGAGATAGAACAATATAAAGAGGAGTATAAAGAAGCAACTAGAAAGCTCGAAGACCTTGAAAGAAGTAGAGAGGGAATTGAGAAGATTGCTCGCGAAAGATATTTCATGAAAAAAGATAACGAAGATATATTTGTATTTGAAGACTAAATATGAAGAACTTACTTAATGCTTTTATGTTCATAGGTGCACTTATGGTTGTGGTGGGTGCAGCTGCTTATATCACAAAATGGGAGTATGCAAAATACATCTTTACAGTAGGTGCTGGAATGTATGCGCTATATGTTGTAAACACGCCAATAGCTGTGCAGACGGCAACAACAAGAAGACTAAGGGTGCAACAAATATTTGGTGCGCTGGGACTTATTGTTACTGGGCTGTTTATGATTACCACACGTGGCAACGAATGGATAGCAGCTCTGCTTGTTTCGGCTATACTAATTCTATATACAGCGATAAGAATACCGCAAGAGATAAAGAAAGAAAACAACAGACAATAATAACGTAAATAGCGACAAACACAGATAGAATAAAAGGGTGCCAATATTGGCACCCTTTCTTTTTATTATCAATATTTTTGAGCTTATAACCTATATCAAAGAACTACATTGTATGATTGGAATGACAATTATATACAGTCCGCTTATCAGTGATATATAGTTTTCACACAAACTATATATAGCTAACTTGAAAACCATATACAGTTTGTAAGTCCTTGTGATATAAGATAAAAACACTTTCTCTACAATCTTGCGATTGCAGAGAAAGCATTTATACTAAAATAGAAATTGGTAAGTTTTACAGATATATCCAATCATATTAGAAGCTCAACTTAGCTCCCATAAAGAAACTACGTGGCGATGAAGGACCGTATATATAAGCTGAATCTCTCATCTGACCCTTATCGAAGTCATCTTGATATGCATTGAATATATTTTGTACTCCCGCAAACAAGTCTAATGTATATGTCTTGTAAAGTGGAAGTGCATAGTTAGCTTTTAGTCCAAGTTCAAAGAACGAAGGACTTTTGAATGTTCTAGGACCATAAGTAGTAGCTGTTTGTCCTTCACCGTGCATTAGTCTGTCTGCCTTTATTGTTGCAGAAGGTGCACCGTTAAATTGGCTTAAACTTCCGTCATCTTCTGTTGGAATCTCATGTCCTACTAGCATAGAGCCAGTGTATGTTCCAGAAAGAGAAAGAGAAAGTCTCTTTGTTGGGTTCAGTGTAGCTATGAAGTAAGAATATACATCTGGAGTACGATATAGACGGCGTGTTTTGTATGCATCGTCTTCGTTCCATTGAGTTTCTTCATCATATAAGCTACGTTGTATAGTAAGACCACCTTGCAAAGAGAACATATTCAGATAAGCTATACGAGCCTCTAAATTACTACCATATACAACAGCACCAGATGAGTTTTCTCTAATCTTTACTTTATGAGTATCGCTACCTACTGTCACTTCCTTAGTTGTTGTAGAGAACGCATCAACAAGTTTTGTGTAGAAACCTTCTGCCATTATGTTCACTTGCCAAGCTCCTAAAAGCTTATACCAATCTACAGAACCACTATAACTGTGTGATGTTTCTTCTTTAAGATTAGGTGCATTTTGCGAGATTATAAGTTCGCCACCAGCGTTGTCTACGTGCAAATCTTCGTCAAACAACTGTGGTGCACGGAAACCTTTACTATAGCTAACACGCAAAGTCAAGTCTTTGTAAGGGTTATATCTGATGTTTGCACGTGGACTTATGATTACATTCTTCACCATAGAATGTTTGTCAAGACGAGCACCGATAAGAAGACTGATGTAGTCGTTCTTCCATTCATTTTGCAAGAAAGCACTCTTAGTGTTCACTCTCTGATATATTGCAGCAGAACGATAACCACTTATGTCGTCAATAATATCTTTGTTAAACTCTGCACCAACAGTTAGTTGAGCAGGCATAAACAAGAATTTATCGATATTTCTATTATACTGTGCGCCCAACATATATGTAAGTCCGTTAGTACGTCCGTATGATGCCATTCTTGTTTTAATATCGTCAGCATTGCCAGCTATATCATCTACCATCTCGTTAAAGCCTTTATCGCCACCACCATAATAACTCTTACGGTTCACTTTCATAAACGAAGCGTAAGCACTTAAAGTGTTTTTGCCATCAGGGCTAAACTGTTTGTAGCTAAGACTACCAAGGTTGTTAGTATGTTCAAGTTGTTCTGCCACCAAAGCGTTATGTGGTTCTTGATTAAGTCTATCACCACCACGGCGGAATTCGTGTGTATTGTGGAACTCAGCTGTTAATTTTGAGTAAGCAGTAGGCTTTATATAAGATGAAAATCCTAAAGTACGTCCGTCAAGAAGAGGTATTTCTGTGAATCCATCTCCGTCTTTATCATATCCAGAACGATGTCTTGCTTGTCCGAAAAAGCTTGCTCCCATTCTTGCATTGTCTGATACTATCGAGCCATTGAAGTTTGTTGTATTTTCAAATTTTCCTAGTCCTCCTAGTCCTCTAATCTGATGTGATATGCTACCTGAGTTTACCAATGGTTCTTTAGTGATAATGTTTATCGTACCAGCAATAGCTGACGAGCCGAACAATGCTGAACCGCCACCACGCATAACCTCTACGCGTTCAATCATATTTGCAGGTATTTGTTCAAGTCCGTAAACTCCTGCCAACGCACTAAATACTGGTCGTGAGTCTATCAATATTTGTGAGTATGGACCTTCAAGACCGTTAATTCTCACTTGAGTGAAACCACAGTTTTGGCAGTTAGTCTCTACTCTCACCCCCGGTTGAAACTTCAATCCTTGCGAGATGTCAGTAGATTGTGTTTTTTCTAACATTTTAACGTCAAGCACATTAACCAGTGTTGGCGCAAACTTACGCTTAGTTTCGTTTCTGTTTGCAGATATCACAACTCCGTCCAATGCTATTGCGTCTTCTTCAATCTCAAAGTCTGCCTCTATTGTCTTTCCTTTTTTCAAGACAACTTCTCTTGATTCGCTTTTATATCCAACTGCACTTACCTCAAGAATGAACTTACCTTCTGGCAGGTTCTTTAAGAAATAGTGTCCAGTTGCATCTGTTTGTGTTCCTATTGTAGTACCCTTTAGGGTCACAGTGATATATGGCAAATGCTCTTTTGTAGCTTTGTCAAGTACGTGTCCTATAATGTTTGCATCAGATTTATTTAATTCTTTTGCATACGGATTATTAGCCACAGCTGTTGAATAGATACAGCATAGGCTCACGAGAATGAATAATATTTTTCTCATTGCTTATAAAATTAAAATGTAAATTACGTTTATGTGTTTTTTTGTGTTTTTCTATTATGATAAAACACAAGTAGGCGGTGCACGTGGAATGCTTTGTCTGCGCCACGAAGAGAACGTTTCACAGAGGCTTGGCTGTGTGCTTATTATGGCAATAAGTGTAAGGATTACAGCCGAAAGCGAGAAAAAAACTTTTTGTAGTGGAATGAGAACATGGTTCAAAATATCTACAAGAATAAAACCATCTTCTGTATGCGTGTGTTCAACTCCTTTTTTGAAAGGGTGTGAGTGAACTATCGTAACTCCATTAACTATATGAGAGTGGGTAAAAAGAGTAATACCTGCCATGTACGATATGAATAGCAGGAGCAAAGACAGCTTCAATATACTCTTAAAAAGACCTCTCATTAGTTTTTGTTATCTATGTTTTTAGAAAACTTGAATATAATACCTCAAAAAGCTATATTATCATTCAATTGGCAAAGATAGATATATCTGCCTCATTACACAATAACAAAAACTTGTTATTTTTTGTTTAGTTCGAGGTCAAATTTTATTTTTTCAAACACAAAGTAGGTATTGATTGAAAACATATATAGTTTATTCGTTTTTCAAACCATATACAGTTTCCAAGTCAGCTATATACAGTCTACTTTCAAACTATATACAGTTGATTTCTAAACTAT
>JAUMWZ010000232.1 GCA_030529405.1 Bacteroides sp.
AATCAGCTATATACAGTCTGCAACTCGGCTATACGTAGTTTTTAAGTAGAGTTTATGCAGTGTTTCTTTTTACTGTATATTGTCTGCTTTCGTTCCTTTTGTTTCCAAGAAAAAGTTTCTTTTTGTTCTGATAATCCAATGTTTTGCCCTTACATTAGCTATATAAATGACTTTTTTATGCGTTTCTATAGAAAAAAGTCTACATATAATTTGTTTAGTAAGAAAAAAGCCTTACCTTTGCACACATAAAACATCGCGGAGTGGAGCAGTTGGTAGCTCGTTGGGCTCATAACCCAAAGGTCGTTCGTTCGAGTCGGGCCTCCGCAACTTAGTAAAGTGTTCAGTTTGATTAGTCAAGTTGGACACTTTTTCTTTTTTATCTGATAATCCTTTTCCGTTCTTCTTTTCTTGTCTTATTTGCTTGTCCTATTGGTTATTAGGTGCATTGTTATTTGTTTTCTTTTTTATCTGATAATCCTTTTCCGTTCTACTTTTCTTATCTTATTTGCTTGTCCTATTGGTTATTAGGTGCATTGTTATTTGTTTTCTTTTTTATCTGATAATCCTTTTCCGTTCTGATGAACTTTACTTCTTCATTTGTTATATTGAGTACTATTAAATTTGTTCTGATGGTGCGATTTAGATGTGTTGAGCCTTCCTTTACAATATATATTGCTCTTTCAATTTGTCACATCTTTGTATTTATGAATTATATGTGTTTGTTTTTGCTTGTCAAAGTGGTTAGAAAAAGAACTGTATATTACTGATTTGTAAACTATATATTGTTGATTTCTAAATGATATATACTTTACTTTCAAACTATATACTATTTGATTGTCAGTTGTATATAGTTTGTTTAACCGATGTGTGAAAAGACAAGATATTGCTATGTTACAGCAAAATAATACCCTTTTAATTTGCATTTTTAGATATTTTTCGCCTATATTGCACAGATATTTAATAAACAAATTCGTAAATGATAAAGATTGGAGTAACAGAAGGCGACACCGGTGTCGCCGGTGAGCTGATTAGATTACTAGTAAACCACCCAGAGGCTGATATAGTGTTCGTTCACAGCCCAGCCAACTATGGCACTAAAGTTTCTGACGTACACAGAGGTTTGTACGGCGACACGGAGCTTGTGTTTGATAATAATGTTTCGTTAGACAAGATTGATGTCTTATTTTGTTGCAATACAACTGGTGTTGCAAAGGGTATATTCGACGGGATAGAAATACCAGAAGACTTGAAAATTATAGACTTCTCTGACGAAAACAGATTGAAGGGACTAAACAATAGTTTTATTTATGGATTGCCCGAGCTAAATAGACGTGCCACTTGCACAGCTAAGTATGTGTCAAATCCAGGAAGTGTTGCCACCTGCGTAACTCTTGCACTTTTGCCACTGGCTAAGCACGGATTGATAGCTGGAGATATAAGTATTAGCACAGTGATGAGTAGGACTGTGGAGAATATCGTAGATAGTAAAAACTGTGATTCTCCGATAGTTATGGATAATTCGTTTAATGCTGACTTTTTGGAGGAGGTGTGTCAGTCTTTGTCGCAACTACAAAAAGACTTTGACGCAAATATAGAAATGACCACGTATAAGGCAAATTTCGAGAGGGGAGTGCTTTCTACAGTCACTTTTTCTACTGACAAGAACGTGGCAGAACTGCTAAGTATGTACGAAAATTATTACGCTGAAGACTCGTTTGTGCATATTTCTGACAGGCAAAGTGACTTGCTTGACGTAATAAGAACAAACAAATGCATTGTAAGTATAACTAAGAATAAAGATAAAGTTGTAATAACCTCATGTATAGATAA
>JAUMWZ010000233.1 GCA_030529405.1 Bacteroides sp.
AGTTCTGTTGCTTTAAGAGCAGCACCCCAAGCCACGTTACCGAAACCAGAGATAGCAACAGTTTTGCCCTTTATATCTATGTTTTTAGCTTTCAACATATCATTAACGAAGTACAAACCTCCAAATCCTGTAGCTTCAGGACGTATCAAAGAGCCACCAAAGTCTAAGCCCTTACCTGTGAATGTACCTGTACATTCTCTTGTTAGCTTCTTATACATTCCGTACATAAAGCCTACTTCACGACCTCCAACACCTATATCGCCAGCTGGAACGTCCATATCTGGGCCTAAGTGACGCCATAGTTCTAGCATAAATGCCTGACAGAAACGCATAATCTCTGCTTCGCTCTTACCTCGTGGAGAGAAGTCTGAACCTCCCTTACCACCACCCATTGGAAGTGTAGTAAGCGCGTTTTTGAATGTTTGCTCGAAACCTAAGAATTTAAGTATAGATAGGTTTACTGAAGCGTGGAAACGTATACCTCCTTTATATGGTCCAATAGCATTGTTGAACTGAACTCTGTATCCAAGGTTTGTTTGCACTTCACCATTATCATCAACCCAAGTTACACGGAAAGTAAAAATTCTGTCCGGCTCAACAAGTCTTTCAATGATTTTTGCTTTTTCAAACTCTGGGTGTTCATTGTAGATTCCTTCAATTGAAAGAAGTACTTCTTTTACTGCCTGAAGATATTCCAATTCTCCAGGATGCTTAGCTTCCAAAGAAGCCATAATCTTTTGAATATTCATAATACTATTTATTAAAGGTTCGTGTTAAAATGTCATCTAATGACGTGGCAAATATATGAAATCTTTTTACTCGCAAACATTTTAGCAGAGAAATATTATCGGAATAATAATAAAATGATAGTTTTTTGATGTTATAGAACAGATATTTTGACCATAAGTCTATTTTATGAGCATTTTTATCATAAAAAAACTAGAGAAAAACCGAGAATGAGAAAGGAGAAAAACAACGTTTTGAAAGCTGAAAGTTGTGTTGCTCCACAGAAATAAATAATATTATCGGACAAACACGGCATACACAACAAGACACAAACGACATATTGACACCAACGCAAACTATATACAATCTGCAACTAAACTGTATATAGTTTGCAAGTCAGCTATATATAAAATAGAAACAAAGTGTATATGGTTTACAAACCCATTGTAATATAGACAGTTGAAGGCCATCAAGATTTAGTTTTACGGAAGTAGTGATTGGGTTTTATGTTAATGTTGATTTTTTCGAGATTTTACGGATTGCTTGTCCGCTATTTTAAGGTATCTTTGTGGAACAAATATATGCGCTCTTGTGTTGCCTATATATATTATGTGTCGTAACCGAAAAAAGATAGAGAAGGTAACATATATCAAAGCGCAAAACAAAAAAGACAAATCAACCTTATGAAAGACTTTGTTCACTTACACGTTCACACTCAATACTCACTGCTTGATGGACAAGCAAGCATTCCGAAATTGGTAGAAAAGGCAATAGGAAACGGTATGCGAGGAATAGCTGTAACCGACCACGGAAGTATGTATGGTATAAAAGAATTTATGAACTACGTGGGTAAGAAAAACAGTAAGACAAACGATGCCATAAAAAAACTGAAGAAAGAGATTGCAAGAATAGAAACAGAGGGAACAGAAGAGGAGAAAAACAACCTAGACAAACTCAAAGCAGAACTAAAAGATACTCAAAGCAAAATCTTCAAGCCTATAATCGGGTGCGAGATGTATGTTGCACGAAGGGGTATGCGACTAAAGGAAGGACGCTTAGACCAAAGCG
>JAUMWZ010000017.1 GCA_030529405.1 Bacteroides sp.
TATTTCTTAGATATTCACTTGCAAAGTGTATATCGTTGTGTTTTAATTTATATACAGTCAATATATGAACTATATACTATTTGTTTTTAGACTATATATGGTCTACAAGCTCACTTTTAATAGCTTAATTTTCTTGTGTATATAGTTGCCTGTCGTTATGTGTTACAATTCTATCGTGTTTGACTTTTCTTCGTCAAAATATTCTTCTTTTTTTATCTCTATTTCATCTGTTTCTGTTGAGTAATTGTCATATTCAGTGCATTCACTCTTCATTGTATTATCGGTAGCATTTATTGCATCTTGTTTCATTGCTAGTTTTTCTTGTGCCAAACGCTCCTTCTCTTTTTTTTCCTCTATAACTCTACTCACACTTAGTAATATTCCAAACGCAAAACTGTATATAAGAATTCCCGTTCCTCCCTTACTTATTAGTGGCAATGGAAGTCCTGTAACAGGAATCAATCCTACGGCTACAGACATATTGACAACAGCTTGCAGGGTTATGAGAACAGTAATACCCACTACAAGATATGCGCCAAATGGGTCGTCAAAGTTTCTCACAATTTTCAGACCTCTTGCAAGAAGTATGAAGTATAAAAAGATAATAATAACTCCACCTAGTATTCCCGTTTCTTCAAGTATTATTGCATAGATGAAGTCTGAAAAAGCATGTGTGATATAGTTTCTTTGAGTTGATTTACCTATTCCCTTTCCTATTCCGTTGCTTTGTGCTATGGCTATTCTTGAATAGATAACTTGTCCGTCTGTTTCAAACTTTAGGCTGTCCACATTTTCAGGGAATGGCATTACGTGTTTCTTTACTCTTGAACTCCAAGTGTTTGCACGATGCGCTCCTACTCCTTCTTTTTGTGTTATGTTCTTATATGCAGTTCTGACCACCATTGCAGCAAGTGCGATAGCCAAAACAACAGCAACAACTCTTATAAGCTGTTTTGTGTTTACCCTAGCAACAAATAGAATAGTCAAAACTATTATACTACACAGTGCGGCAGTGGAAAAGTTTTCTGTGACAATAAACATTATCATCACTCCCGACGCAATATATGTCACTTTTATTGCATTCTTGTTTGGTTGGTTGTCTTTAGTTCTGAACGACATAAAGAAGGCTGTTATCAGCACTAGAGATATCTTACCTAACTCCGAAGGTTGAAATGTAACACCTGCAATACTTATCCATCTGGCTGCGTTATTTACCAGACCTTGCCCCATCATCGAGCTTATGAATAAGTATAACAACAGAATAAGAGAAAATAAATATAACAACAGCCCAGCTACTTTCAGCCATTTGTAGTCGAACTTATGAAATATAACTACCAAGACAAAACCTGTTACAATGAATTTGGTGTGAGCAACAATGGGATCCCAGTAGTTAGACGAAGCAAAGGCAAGCACAGAAGAGGCAGAGTAGTATTCTATGATTGATACGATGCAGAGTGATATGTAAACAATCCATATCACTTTATCGCCTTTGAATATTTTATTTATAAGCTCCATACCTGCTATAGTTCTCTTACGTATTTCTTAAACTGATTTCCTCTGTCTTCATAGCTTTTGAATAAGTCAAAAGAGGCACAACAAGGACTGAGTAATACTGTTTCTCCTTCCTTTGCCATATCATATGCCGCCTTAACAGCTTCTTTCATTCCCGAATTTATCTCTGTTGTCGGTATGTTGAACTTATCAAAAAACTTGTGTAGTGTACTGTTGTCCACTCCAAGGAATATAAGTCCCGAGCATTTTTCCTTTACCAAGTCTTCAATCTCTGTATAGTCATTCCCTTTGTCAGTACCACCTAGAATCAAAATAACCTTACTGTTCATACTCTGTAAAGCATACCAGCAAGAGTTTACATTAGTGGCTTTCGAGTCATTTATAAAGTCTATTCCCCTAACTCGTGCTACCTTTTCGAGTCTATGCTCTACACCTTCAAAGTCAGACAGTGCTTTTCTTATTTTGTCTTTATCTATGCCTGTGATGTTAGCCGATATACCTGCTGCGAGAGAGTTGTATAGGTTGTGTCGTCCAGTAAGAGCCAACTTCTCCTGCTCCATGTTGAATGCAATTGGCTCTTCTATTATAATCTCATTCTCATCAACGTATGCTATTGTGCCGTTTCCTTTTACTGAATCAAACGGATATAGATGCGCTTTAAGTCCGTACTTACTAAGTTCCTTTTGTATTATAGGGTCTCCATTCCAATACACAAAAGCATCTTCTTCTGTTTGATTACGTATTATCCTGAATTTCGAGTCAATGTAGTTTTGCATCTTATAGTCATACCTATCTAAATGATCAGGTGTGATGTTCATGAGAATAGCAATGTTCGCACGGAAGTTATACATATTGTCCAGTTGGAAAGAACTTAGTTCTATCACATAATAATCAAAACTGTCTTCAGCAACCTGCAATGCTAAACTTCGTCCTATATTGCCAGCAAGTCCCACATTAAGCCCTGCGCTCTTGAGTATATGGTATGTGAGCGAAGTTGTTGTTGTCTTTCCGTTAGAACCAGTAATACATATCATCTTAGCATTAGTATATCTACCTGCAAATTCTATCTCAGAAATAACAGGGATATTCTTAGCTTTAATCTTACATATTATCTCTGCTTTGTCTGGTATTCCTGGACTTTTTATTACTTCATCTGCATTCAGGATTAAATCTTCCGTGTGTTTTTGTTCTTCCCAAGCAATGTTGTATCTGTCAAGAAGCTCTTTGTACTTGTCTTTTATAGCCGACTTGTCACTTAGGAATACATCAAATCCTTTCACTTTAGCAAGCACTGCCGCTCCAGCACCGCTTTCTCCTCCTCCTAAAACTACTATTCTACTCATTTATTATAGTATTTCTATCGTATTTTCAATGTTATGATTGTGATTGCAGCCAATACAATTGTTATAATCCAGAATCTGATTGTTATTTTAGACTCATTAAACAACTTGTCTGGTTTGCTTAATATCACCTTGCAACCTTCTTCAACCATGCTTATGTCTGTTCTGAAATGGTCGTGAATAGGAGCACGCTTAAATATGCGTTGCTTAACTCCTTTCTTTTTGCCCATCTTGTAATAAACTTTTTGTGCTATTACAGATACATTCTCAACAAGGAAAACTCCACACAAGATAGGTATAAGTAGCTCCTTATGTATTATTATTGCAAAAACGGCTATAATACCGCCTATTGTCAAACTTCCTGTATCTCCCATAAAAACCTGTGCAGGATAGGCGTTATACCACAAGAAACCAATCAGTGCACCTATAAATGCGCATATAAAGATAACCATTTCTTCGCTACCTGGAATGAACATTATGTTCAGATATTTTGCAAGTTCGGCGTGTGATGATACATAGGCAAGTATTCCAAGAGCTACACCTATTATGGCAGAATTACCTGCTGCCATTCCGTCCATACCATCGTTTATGTTTGCACCGTTAGACACAGCCGTGATAACAAATATTGTCATCAGAACAAACACAATCCAACCAGCGGTTTGAGCATGTTTGCCAACGAGTGGAATAAGGTCAGAGTAGTCCAAATTATTATTCTTAAAGAATGGAACTGTTGTTTTTGTTGATTTCACATTCTCTTTTTGGTGCACCACCTCTATGTTGTTTTGTGTGTTGTTTTTTACTTCAACGTTTTCTCTTATAACCACATCTGGGCTGAGATATAACGTCAGTCCTACAATTAGTCCAAGTCCTACTTGTCCGATAATCTTAAACTTTCCTCTTAGTCCTGCTTTATTCTTCTTGAATATTTTGATATAGTCGTCTGCGAAACCTAATGACCCCAACCACACAGTTGTAGCTAACATTAGTATCATATATATATTGTGTAGCTTACCAAGTAACAAGCACGGAATGAGAATTGCAACGATGATAATTACTCCTCCCATACTAGGCACTCCTATTTTGCCTACTCCAAATGGGTCTGTTTTAGCATCTCTTTGTGTTTCGGTTATTTGTTTTCTCTTCAACAGTTCTATAAAGTTGTTTCCCCATATGCTTGATATGAGTAATGAGAGAATTATAGCCATCAGTGCTCTAAAAGACACATAAGAGAACATTCCTGCACCAGGTATTTGGTATTCTTGTAGCCAATCAAAAAGATAGTATAACATGGTTTTTCTGTTTTATGGTTTCTACTTCATTATTTCCTGCAATACTTCCTTGTCGTCAAAGTGGTGTTTCACTCCTTTCACTTCTTGGTAGTTTTCGTGTCCCTTACCTGCTACAAGCACCACATCGCCTTTTTGAGCGAACATGCAAGCTGTTCTTATAGCTTCTTTTCTGTCTGTTATGCTGATAGTCTTGCTTTTTCCGTTCTCATCAAGTCCTTCTAACATATCGTTTATAATGTCTTGTGGCTCCTCAAATCTTGGGTTGTCAGATGTAATTATTACTCTGTCGCTCATTGCAGCGGCTTCTTTTGCCATGATAGGTCTTTTGCCTTTATCTCTGTTTCCTCCTGCTCCAACCACTGTTATAATCTTTCCTTCCTTGCTGATTATTTCTTTTATTGCGTTAAGTACATTTACCAGTGCGTCTGGAGTGTGCGCATAGTCCACTATGGCTGTATATCCTTTAGGCGACCGTACAGTATCAAATCGTCCGCAAACAGGCTTTAGTGTGCTAAGTGCTATAAGAGTTTCTTCTGCACTCTTACCCAGCATTATGGTTGCTCCATACACAGCCAACAGATTGTATGCATTGAATTTGCCTATAAACTGTGATATAAATTCTCTGTTATTAAACTCTAATGTCATTCCCTCGAATTGTGTTTCAATGATTTTACCCTTAAAGTCGCTCATCTCTCTTAAGGAGTATGTCTTTACTTTGGCTTCACAGTTTTGCGTCATCACAAGTCCGTTTTTGTCGTCAATATTAGTGATGGCAAAAGCTGTTTTAGGCAGACAGTCAAAGAATTTCTTCTTAGCGTTCAAATAGTTCTCCACAGTTTTGTGATAATCTAAGTGGTCTCTTGTTAGGTTTGTGAATATACCCCCTGCAAAAATCAAACCTTTTATTCTGTGTTGTTCCACTGCATGCGAGCTAACTTCCATAAACACATACTTGCAACCTTCGTCTGCCATCTCTCTCATCAGCTTATTTAGCGTGATAGGGTCAGGTGTTGTGTGGTCTGTAGGTATAGCTTTTCCGTCAATATAATTGCAGACGGTAGATACAAGTCCTACTTTATATCCGAAGTATCTGAATATATCGTATAGCAAAGTGGCGGTTGTTGTCTTTCCGTTTGTACCAGTTACTCCAACCAATTCAAAGTTTTCTGTCGGGTTGCCATAGAATTCTGTTGCTATGACTCCCACATTTTCTTCGCTATTCTTTACTACTACGTATGTTACTCCTTCTTTCTTGTCGTCTGGAATGTCTTCACACACCACGACAACGGCTCCATTTTCTATGGCTTTATCTATGAATTTGTGTCCATCTGTTTGTGTTCCTCTCACAGCAATAAACATATGTCCGCTCTCCACCTTTCTAGAATCGATGTTTATTCCTGTAATCTCTACGTCCTCTTTGCCTACTATTGTTTTGTGTTTTATAGGTCTTACTAAGTCTCTTATATTCATAGTGTATATGTTTATTCTTTTCCGTTTTCTATATGCTTGTTTTTCTTCGTTTTCTAAACCATTTATACTTTACTTCTAAACTGTATATACTTTGTTTTCAGTCTATATACAGTTTGTATGTCAGCTATATATGGTTTACTTTTATTGTTTATACGACACTGTTTTGCGTGTCGGTTTTTCTATTTTAATACAATCTTCATTGTGCCTCTCACATTACCACTTCCTGTGCCAACAATGTGTTGAGATACGACCTTTCCTCTGCCCTCTATTTCCACTCTGTATCCATTCTTTTCAAGCAGATATATGGCATCTCTTGCACCCATTCCTATAACATTCGTTTCCGACTTTCCTTCTCTTGGGTTTAGTTTTACTATCCCCTCCGAAGTCTCTGTCTCTGTCAGTGTTATTCCTTCTGCTTTGTCTGTATTGTTTTCTAAGTCAATATCTATCTCTTTCAATACTTTCTTTGCTAGCAGAGCATCTCCGTTTTTCACCAAAGGTGTTTTTACATGTAGTGTGTCTACGGCTTGCTCAATATCCAATCTCAGCTCTCTGGCATATACTTTTTCAGCTATTTTGCTAAACACAGGACCTGCCATTCCGCCTCCAGATGAGTTTGCTCCATATCTCTGTATAGAAACAATCATTGTGTAGAGAGGCTTTTCTGCTGGGAAATATCCGCAGAAACTTACGTGATATTTTCTACCATCATAACCTCCAGTCTCTTTTTCAAACAGACGAGCCGTACCCGTTTTGCCGGCAACTTTGAACATCTTGCTTCCTGCTGGCTTACCAAGTCCTTCGCTAACCACCTTTTCAAGTATCGTTTGTATATCTCTTAGTGTTTTGGCAGAGCATATTTTTTTGTTGATTACTTCTACAGGAAACTCCTCAATAACATCTCCCTCTTTCTCTATCGCCTTTACAAGTCGAGGCTTCACTCTTACACCGTCGTTTGCAATAGAGTTATAAAACGTCGCAGTATATATAGGTGGCATCGGAATTTCATATCCTATACTCATCCAAGGCAATGTGGTTTTCGAGAAAGTTCTATGGTCTGTTTCTTTCACAAAAGGTTTTTTTATCTCCTTTATCTGAAGGTTCAGCTTTTCGTGTATGCTCATTCTTTTCAGACCGTCAATAAACTTTTGCGGGTTTTTGCCGTAGAAATCTTCCACAATCGTTGCTACACCTATGTTTGAAGAATAGCCAAGTATCTTCGTTACATCTAACACTCCGTATCCACCACGATGAGCGTTGTGGTCTGAAAGTCTTGCACCATGGAAGAATTTCACACCGTTTTTGGTATCAACCGTATAATCAGGAGTGATGAAACCGTCCTCAAGTGCCACCATAATAGATGCTGTTTTGAAGGTAGAACCAGGGTCAATCATATCTTCAGTAGCATGAGGCACCCGCTCACGGTAATTACCACTTGCGTCACGACTAATGTTTACCAACGCCTTGATGTCGCCTGTCTTTACCTCCATTAGTACTACAACTCCGGCAACACCGTTAATCTCTTTCATCTTTTCTACTAACGTAGACTCGCAAATGTCTTGTATTCCTACATCTATTGTAGTGTGTAAGTCGTATCCGTCTATTGGTGCTTTTACTCTCTCATGTCCATAGTTTATTCGCATAGACTCGCCTTTCATCGCCGGAAGATACTTTTGTATAATCAGTCCGTCTTTACCTCTTAGCAGAGAGTCATACGACATTTCAAGTCCGCCAGTAGCTCCTTTTTCTTCTTCTCCAAAAACATCTCCAAGTGTTCTGCCTGCTAAATTGCCGAAAGGTTTCTTGCGTGTGTTCTTTGCTTCAGCTATAAGTCCACCAAAATATAGACCTTTGTTAAACAGAGGTAAGCTGTATAGTTCTTCTTTTTGTAGATAGCTTATTCGTTTTGCATCTATCAGAAATCTCCTGCTTCTCTTTTTTCTTCCCTCAGTTAAATGTTTTTTGAAGTGTTCTTTAGTTCTGTGAGGATACACTTTGGCTAATCCTTCGCTTATAGTGTCTATTGCTTGAAACAGAATTCTGTCTTTCTCTGCCTGTTTCTTTCTTTGTCTTTCCTTATCTCTATATTCAAGCATGAAGTCAATATACATTGTGTATGTTGGCATTGAGCTTGACAGAATCTTTCCGTCATCAGATATAATATCTCCTCTTAGTGCTTTTTCCACCACCTCTTTAGACTTCTGTCTTTTAGATGCTTTTTCCCAGTAGCCTTTTTGTGCTGTCATTATCCACAAAGCCTTTGATAGTATTGCGATGAACAATAGTGTTATCAGAAAGAGAAATACTGCTCCTCGCTTGCTTGTGCTCTTTGGTTCGTAGCTCATATATTCCTCTCTTTCTTATTTTATAACGTATGGTGGTGTGGAAGCTGTCTTTATCTCACTTCCTTCGCTATTTATATAGTTTTCTATACTGCTTTGTCTGCTCTTGCTCATAATCTCAGAGTTGGTCGTGAGCACTTTATATCTTATGTCTACCAAGTCTTTTTTGAGTTTTCTAATCTTTATTTGTTGGTCTTCTATTGATATTCTATTTCCTACATACAGTAGCGCAAAGAATGCTAACAATATTACTAGTTTGTAGTTTCTTGTAAACATCTCTGTTGTCAGTACATCACCAAACAGGAAGTCGCCGACTTTTACTTTCTTCTTTTTCTTGACTTCTTTTTCTTTCATTTCTTTTTGTTTTTGTGCTGTTTGCTGCTTCTTTTCTCTTTGTTCTACTTCTTTTCTGCTATTCTTAGCTTTGCACTTCTTGAGCGAGGGTTGTTGTTTACCTCCTCGTCAGTAGGTGTTATGACCTTATTGTTTACTGCCTTTAGCGGTGCATTAACGTTTCCGAAGAAGTCCACGTCTATTTTCCCATCGGCATTTCCTGCTTTGACTATGTTTTTCACTATTCTGTCTTCCAGCGAGTGGTATGTTATAACTACAAGTCTGCCACCCTTTTTCAGCACTTCGATAGCAGAGAATAGCATTTCTTTCAGTGCTTCCATCTCTTGGTTTACCTCTATTCTCAATGCCTGAAACGCTTTTGCCATCTCTTTTTTCTCTCTTTCTCTTCCAAAAAGATGTTTTATGGCTTCTATGAAATCCTCTATCGTCACAATCTCTTTTTCAGCTCTTGCTTTGACGATTGATGAGGCTATTTTTCTGCTGTTTTTAAGTTCTCCATACAGGTAGAATATGTCTGCAAGCTGTTCTTCGCTGTATTTGTTTACAACCTCTGCTGCCGTAAGGTTTGAACGCTTATTCATTCTCATATCCAGCTTAGCATTGTGTCGGAAAGAAAATCCTCTCTCTCCCTCGTCAAAGTGGTGTGACGAAACCCCTAGGTCAGCAAGAATTGCATCAACGCTGTCCACACCGTGGTAGCGGAGAAAGTTTTTCAAGTATCTGAAGTTGCTTCTTACAAACGTCAGTCTTTTATCGTCTGGAATATTTCTCTCTGCATCTTCGTCTTGGTCAAAGCTGAAAAGCCTTCCTTTTGTGCCTAGTCTTGATAAAATTTCTCTTGAATGTCCGCCTCCGCCAAAGGTTACATCTACGTAAACTCCGTTGGGGCTTATGTTCATACCGTCTACACTCTCTTTCAACATTACAGGTACGTGGTAGGTCACTTCAATATTGTTTTTTTTATCTTGATTGTCAGGCATATTTTGCTTTATTTATCTCTTTTGTGATGATTAAGTTTAGAAAATGTGTATTTGGTTGTAAAGTTACTGTCTATTTGCTGAATTTTGAAATTTATCTTACGGTTTTTGACCATTAAGTTATTAACAAGTAGCTACTTGATTGTCTTAATCCTCTCTGTGTCTTTTCTAGCTTTGTTTTGATGCTTTTAATGGTTGGTTTTATATCCTAAAAAGATGTGTTTTCAAACCATATACAGTCTGCATCTAAACTATATATTGTTTAGGAATGAACTATATACGGTTTGCAAGTCAGCTGTATATGGTTTGCTTTTTGTGTAAACTGTGCTTTGTTTGCGTTTGTAGAGAATTGTTTTGCTGTTTAGGCTGAGTTTTCTCATGATTTGAAAAGGCTCTTTTTCGTTTATAGTTTGCTTTTCAACTTTATTGTCTTTATTTGCTTTTTCGTTTGAGTAGAATTATGTTCGTCTTTTTGTGTTCTTTACAAAAAGAATAAGTAAATTTGCGCTTATTTTTCTTAATGGTATGGAAGAAAAATCAACTTTTTTGATAGATATAGACAAAATATTGAAGAATAAAATGGGTAAGAAAGCCAAACTCTTGCCACGTTTTGTTGTGTCGTATCTTAAAAAGATTATCCATCAAGACGAGATAAACTCATTCATATCTGATAATAAAGATAAGGTAGGAGTAGATTTTCTTGAAGCATGTGTGAAGCACTTTGGGGCGAATTTTGAAGTTGAAGGAATGGAAAACCTTCCTGAAAACCAGCTTTGCACATTCGTTTCTAACCACCCACTTGGTGGACTTGATGGGGTTGTGTTAGGATATATTCTTGGCAAACACTATAACGGTAAGGTGAAATATCTTGTTAATGACCTGCTTATGCACGTTCAAGGGTTGGCACCGATGTTTATACCTATAAACAAAACGGGCAACCAATCTAAAGATTTTCCAGCTATGGTAGATGCCGGATTCAATTCATACAACCACATGATTATATTCCCTGCGGGACTATGTTCTCGTAGAGTGAAAGGCAAAATTGTAGACCTTGAATGGAAGAAAACCTTTATTGTGAAGAGCATACAGACCAAACGTGTGGTGGTGCCAATACATTTTGAAGGCAGAAACTCAAACTTTTTCTATAATTTGGCAAACGTTAGCAAGATGCTGGGAATAAAATTTAATATTGCTATGCTATATCTTGCCGACGAAATGTTTAATAGCAAAAACAAAACTTTCAAGATAAAGATAGGAAAACCAATAGATTACCAAGTGTTTGATAAAAGCAAGTCGCCCAAACAATGGGCAGAGCACGTCAAAAGTATAGTCTATGGGTTGTAAGAGTTGTGTAAGTGTAAATAGATTTTGATGGAAGATATAATTAGTCCTATAAGCAGAGAACTTATAAAAGCAGAGCTAACGGAAGACAAACGCCTTAGAATGACGAACAAGAGCAATAATCAGATATACATAATTACTGCTCACGACTCGCCTAATGTAATGCGTGAGATAGGAAGACTAAGAGAAATTGCTTTTAGAGATGCTGGTGGTGGAACAGGGAAAGAAGTAGATATTGACGAATATGACACTATGGAAAACCCGTACAAACAGCTCATTGTGTGGGACCCTGATGCTAACGAAATACTTGGAGGATATAGATATATATTGGGTACTGACGTAAGATTTGACGAAAACAAAGAACCGATAATAGCTACTTCACACTTATTCCGCTTCTCTGATGAGTTTGTCAATGAATATCTTCCTTATACAATAGAACTCGGACGTTCTTTTGTTACGCTTGAATATCAATCAACTCGTGCGGGGAGTAAGGGGCTTTTTGCGCTAGACAATCTATGGGACGGACTCGGAGCATTGACAGTCATCATGCCAAAAGTTAAGTACTTCTTCGGAAAAGTAACTATGTATCCAAACTATCCGCAAAGAGGTAGAGATATGATACTATACTTCTTGAAGAAACACTTTTGTGATAAAGACGGGCTTGTATTGCCTATTCGCCCGCTAGAAATAGAGATGAAAGAAGAAGAGCTAGATGCACTTTTCTGTAAAGACACGTTCAGAGAAAACTATAAGCTTCTCAACGCAGAGGTCAGAAAGCTAGGATATAACATTCCGCCACTAATAAACGCATACATGGGTCTTAGTCCAACAATGCGAATGTTTGGTACAGCTGTGAATTATGGCTTCGGAGATGTGGAGGAAACAGGTATACTTATAGCGGTAGACGAAATATTAGAAGAAAAAAGGATAAGACACATTCAGAGCTTCATAAAGGAATGTCCGGAGGCTTTGACACTACCAACAACAGGTGCAAAAGCCTTTACTCCGAATATGGTTATACCGCAGGAAGAGCATTCCCGTTAATCTTTCTGTACAAATCTAAGGCGAATACGTCTGTCATTCCAGAAACAAAGTCGAGCACAGCCTGTATTCTTCCGTATAGAGTAGGGGCATTTATGTCGTATTGTTCGGATACTCTATTCATCAGTAGTTTAGAGTATGTTTTTTCTGGATTAGTAACTGCATCAATCATTAAGCTCAGCAGGGTGCTAATTATCTTAAACCCTGCTAGCTCAATATCTACAACTTCTTGCGAGCGATATATGCGTTTGTATGCTAAAGCACTGCAGTTTGCGTATGCTCTGTGTGGCGTTTCCGACATAGAGTCTATCAAACAACCCTCAAATTCTCCGCTTAGGATTTTTTCTTCATTCTCAACAAACACGTTTGTACACTCTTTTATCAGCTTACCTATAACCGATGAACGCAGATATGCTATTTGTTCGTTTTTGTCGCTAACTATGTCGAATGTTTTTACTAGCTTGTCTTGTTTTTCTTTGCTAAAGTATGCAAGGAACAAGTCTTTTGTTTCTTCTGTTGAGATTATCTTCAGCTTGTGTGCATCTTCTATATCCATCATCTGATAGCATATATCGTCTGCCGCCTCAACAAGATATACCAGTGGGTGGCGACAATACTTACCCGATGCATCTTTTCTTTTTTCTATGCCTAAGTGTTCAGCTATTTTCTCGTAGCTTTCTTTCTCTGTTGTGAAAAAACCAAACTTAGGTTTCCCGTTTGCATAAGAAGATGCGTAAGGATATTTCACTATTGATGCCAAGGTGGTATATGTTAGTGCAAATCCTCCCTTACGTCTGCCTTTGAACTGATGTGTAAGAAGTCGGAAAGCGTTTGCATTGCCTTCAAAGTGAATTAAGTCATTCCACTCTTCGTCAGTAAGACGACTTCCGTTTACTACCATATTCTTCAACTCGGCACCCTCTTGCTCTTCAAAGAATTTAGATATTGCTTTTTCGCCCGAATGTCCGAAGGGTGGGTTTCCTAAATCATGTGCCAAGCAAGATGCGGCAACTATTGAGCCTATCTCCATAAAGTTTGTTTCAAGCAGATGTGGTTTTTTCTTTGAAATCAATCTGGCTACATCGTTGCCCAAAGAACGTCCCACACTAGATACTTCTAAACTATGAGTAAGTCTGTTATGAACGAACACGCTGCCCGGAAGAGGGAACACTTGCGTTTTGTTTTGCAGTCTTCTGAAAGGTGCAGAGAATATAAGTCTGTCGTAATCTCTCTGAAACTCCGTTCTGTTTTCTTCTTTTTCTGTATGTCGTTCTTCCATGCCAAACCTTCTGGCAGAGATAAGTTGTTCCCAATTCATAGTCTTTTGGTTTTATGATACATTTTGCTTGCAAATTCAAAGATATACATATTGTTTGCAAACTATATACAACTGACTTCTAAATTATATATAGTCAAAAAACAAACTATATATACTTTTCGTAACAACTATATATGGTTTGCAAAGCGCAAAATGATGCTTTTTGTTCGTTTTGTTAATGCCTTTGTGCATTATTAACTGCAAACTTATACATTTTCAACCTTATAATAATTACATTCGCACCTAAATAATGAAAACCAAAAACTATCATGATAGTCGAAATAATAAACAAGTCTAAACACGAACTTCCAGAGTATGCAACTGAACTGTCGGCGGGTATGGACTTGAGAGCCAATATAGACCAACCAATTGTTGTTCCTCCACTAGGCAGATGTCTTGTGCCAACGGGGCTGTTCTTATCTTTGCCGAAGGGAGTAGAGGCACAGGTAAGACCAAGAAGTGGACTAGCCATAAAGAAAGGAATAACCGTTTTGAACTCACCAGGCACTATTGATGCAGATTATCGTGGTGAAGTTATGGTCATTCTGATAAACCTTTCGTCAGAAGAATTTATTATTCAAGACGGAGAGCGTATAGCGCAGATGGTCATAGCAAAGCACGAAACCGTGAAATGGCAGATAGTTGAAGCCTTAGATGAAACGGAAAGAGGTGCGGGAGGATTTGGACACACAGGCAAAAAATAATTGTTGCATAGAGAGAGTAAACAGTAAAATGAAGAAATACATATATATACTACTTGTTTTTGCAGTTGTGGTTTCTGCATGTGGAACTACAAGAAATGCGGTAAGGAAAAACAAACAAACAGAAATATCTGCACAAGATAAAAGAAAACACGACTATCTTTTCTTGCAAGCAATGACATATAAGGCTAAAGGAGATATGACCTCTCTGTTTAGATTATTGAAACATTGTTTGGAGATAAACCCCAACTCGTCGGAAGCATTAGCAGAACTGTCTAACTATTACTTAGGAGTTAAAGATGCAGATAAGGCAGAACAATATATGGAACAAGCAGTAGCTAAAGCTCCAGATAACTTTTGGTACTCCAGCGTTCTCTCTGTTTTGTACAGAGGAACAGGTAAGGACGAGCAGAATGTAAAGCTACTTCAAGATATGCATAAGAGATTTCCCGACAGAGATGAGGTGCTGATGAACTTGGTCAATGCTTACACAGAACAAGGAAAATTCTCTGATGCCATAAAAACAATAGAGCTTATAGAGAAAAAAGTAGGTAAGAGTGAGGAGTTCTCGTTTAATAAGAGCATGCTGTTTCTTGAAACAAAAGAATATGACAAAGCACAAAAAGGACTTGAAGAATTACTCACAGAGCACCCATATAGTATCAACGGAAAACTAGGATTAGCTAATGTTTTGTTCATAAAGAATAAGAAAGACGAAGCGTTTAAGCTACTTTCAGATGTGCTGGAAACAGAAGGCGACAATCCGCAAGTGATAAAAAGAGCAATGATGTTTTATGAACTTGACGACAGAGAAGGAAAGTATGTCGGACTGTTGATAAAGATGCTTATGAACGATAACGTTGAACTTGCTGAAAGAACATCTGCTTTTCAAGAGCTACTAAAGGCTGTGGAGAGCGGAAAGATGAAAGAAGAAGACTTTCAATCTACCATAAAGAAACTTGCAGAAAAGGAAGATTTGACGCCAGAATTGCTTGTTTTGGCAGCAGACTACTTTGTTAGCAAAAAGAAATATTCTGAACTATTCCCTATAATAAGCAATATTTCAGCACAAATGCCTTCTTATCAGATACTCTACTGGTATTGGATTGATGCAGCAGTGAAAGACAACAACCAAGACCAAGTAATAGAGTGTTGCAACAGAGCGATAAAGTATGTGCCGGAAGAAATAAAGTTTTACTACTTCCTTTCAGCATCATACGCAATGAAAGAACAAGATGATAAGGCGGTAGAAATAATCACTAAGGGATTAAACTATATAAAAGAAGATTCGCCAAAAGATATTGTGTCCGAGATGTATGAGATTCTAGGAAACATACTCCATTCTAAAGGTAAGAATAAAGAGGCTTATGCTGCATACGAAAAATCGTTGGAATATATGCCAGATAGAATTAGTGTGCTCAATAACTATGCTTACTACCTTTCTTTAGACAAGACAAATCTGGACAAAGCTGAAGAAATGAGCTATAAAACAATAAAGGCTGAACCCCAAAATGCTACTTACATAGACACTTATGCATGGATACTATTCATCAAAGGTAGATATGCCGAAGCAAAAAGATATATAGAAGAAATAGACAAAGAAGGTACTATTGACAGCCCAATAGTATGGGAACACTGCGGAGATATATATTACATGGCAGGAGAAGTAGACAAGGCTTTGCGCTGCTGGAATAAAGCTTTGGAGATGGGTAGCGATTCGAAAACGATAAAACAAAAAATAAAGAACAAGAAATATATATTAGAATGAAAAGAACACTGTTAATACTTAGCTTGTTAATTGTAGTTACTGGATGTTCAAGTCTAAGAGAGTTTGGAAACAACAGATTAACAAGAGGAATCAATTTATCATCAAAAATAAAGGTAACTATACCTGTGTCTGGAACAAATATCTCCGTAAACGGGGTGGCAAGAATGGTTGGCGGAGAGATGATACAAGTATCAGTCTTGATGCCGATATTAAGAACAGAGTTGGCAAGGCTTGAATTAACTCCTAAAGGAATAGTATTAGTAAACCGCATGGACAAGCAGTTTGCCAAATACGGTTACGATGAAATAAACAGAAACTTTGGTGTAAAGACTAGCTATTCAAAGATAGAAAGCGCGATAATTGCAGCTGCTGTAACTGCTGGTGGTTCTAAGCTTTTGTCTGGAAAGGATATAGGCTTACCAAAGGATAAGGGTACTAAGATTGAGTTTTATGATATATCATTCAATGGAATAAAGTTAAATCCTTTTGAACCCACTAACAGATACAGAGAGATTGGTATAGAAGAAATAGAAAACGTCTTAAATCTTTTGAAATGATTAGATTGACATTGGTCTTTTGTTCTTGTCTTTTGCTCTTTAGCTCATTATCTTTTTCGCAGACAAATAAGAAGATACGTGATTTGAAGAAAAATCACACAGAGCTTCAGAAACAGATAGCCAACACGGAAAGTATGCTTAAAAGCACGAAGAAAGATGTTGGTAACCTGCTACACACTATTAGCTCGATAAGTGGGCAGATAGAGAAACGCAAGAGTTATATTAACAAGATAGAGGCTGATGTTATTGAGATAGACAAGGAACTATCAAGCATATCCAATCAAATGACTTCTCTTAGTGCCGAGCTTAAAGAGAAAAAGGACAGATATGCAGAGGCTATAAGACGAACACAAAAGATAAACACCGCAGAAAACAATCTGATGTTTATTCTTTCTGCTAAAGACTTAGAGCAAACATATCGTAGAATTAGGTATGTCAAGGAGTATGCTGATTATCAAAAGAGGCTTGCTCAAGAGATAAAACAAAAACAGTTGCAACTTGGAGGAAAGAAAACCGAGTTTGAGGAAGTAAAGACCGAGAAAGAAAAGCTAAAACAGCTTCGTGAGCAAGAGCGTAGAAATCTAGAGAAAAGTGAGAAAGACAAGCGCAGGGTTGTAGAGGGTTTGCAGAAAAAGCAAAAACAACTGCAACAAGACATAAAGAAGAAACGTGCGGAGGCTGACAAGCTAAACAAACAGATTGATAGACTTATAGCTGAAGAAATAGAGAAGGCTAAGAAGAAAGCTGAGGAAGAAGAACGACGAAAGAGAGAAGAGCGAAGAAGAAAGCAAGCATCTTCTAAGGACAAGAAAGTGGTGGTTAAGGACGAAGAAGAAGACAAACCAGAGCCAAGAAAGTCTGCCAGTGCGGTTATTTCTACTACCGAAGACAGAGCTTTATCTGGCAGTTTTGTTTCAAACAAAGGACGCCTTCCTATGCCAATATCTGGAAGCTATATCATAACAAACCGCTTTGGAAAATATAATGTAGGCGGGTTGCGTAATGTTGTGTTAGACAATAAGGGTATAGACATACAAGGTCAGCCCGGAGCAAAAGCCTTGTCTGTGTTCAAAGGTAAGGTTGCTGCTGTGTTCTCGCTTAATGGCTTATATAATGTGTTAGTTCGCCACGGCAGTTACATATCTGTATATTGCAACCTATCTTCTGTTGCTGTAAAGAGCGGCGATGTTGTTTCCACTCGCCAGCAGCTAGGAACTGTGTATACAGACAGTTCGAACAACAACCGTACGGAGCTACATTTCCAATTAAGAAAAGAGACTGTCAAGCTAAACCCTGAACAATGGCTTCGCAAGTAGCCCTTTCTATAGCTATTATATGATATGAAGACACTCCTGCTATTAAAGAAACCCTTCATTTGGCTATCTCGTTTCCGTTACAGATGTGGTTATGGTGTGCATTCGCCATTTGCTTTTAG
>JAUMWZ010000234.1 GCA_030529405.1 Bacteroides sp.
AATATCCTTTTGAATTGAAATATTCGCGCATAGAATCATAAATCTTAGTACGCTTAACGAATATTTCTTTTACCTTGTCATTAACCACAAGGTCTACATATCTTTGTCTATATCTAAGTTCAGGGTCTTCGAAAGAGTCAAATGTTGCTCCATCTTTTTGCTTAACTACCGGGAGTGGCTTTATTGATTTAGAAAGAAGTTTCAAAGATTTTGCGTGCACACTAATCTCTCCCATTTGTGTTCTGAATACAAATCCTTCTATACCGATAAAGTCGCCTAAGTCCAACAGTCTTTTGAATACAGTATTATAAAGTTCTTTATCTTCTCCTGGACATATATCGTCTCTTGTGATGTATATCTGTATTCTTCCTTTAGAGTCTTGCAGTTCTACGAAAGACGCTTTACCCATTATTCTGCGGCTCATTATACGTCCTGCCACACACACGTTTCTTGGTTCGTCTTCGTCTTTGAATTCAGACTTTATATCTGTTGAAAATGCATTTGTTTTATACTCTTCTGCAGGATACGGGTCTATTCCCATAGCCTTTAATTCATTCAGACTATTTCGTCTAATTATTTCCTGTTCGCTTAGTTCTAATATATTCATTATTGTCTTTTTTTATAAGCATATCAATGGCAAAAGTAAGAACATTTATTCATTTTACAGACATTTACATACAGTTTTTTGGCTATTTCGGCTCATTTTAAGCTGAGTTTCATTTCGTTTAGATATATGAAATCACTCCAAGATAGTCATAATTGCCACCGTCAAATACTTTTTCCACCTTAAATCCGTATTGGTTGGCATAATAATTCAACGTATCTGCATCTACATACAGCCATTTGAAAGCATATCCAACAACTTTCTTATACTTCATAGTAAACTCCACCTCGCCGTAATAGTCAGACGTTATATCAATTAGGCAACCTCCTTCTTCATCTTCATACAGATATTTCAAGTCGGTAGAATCAAACACAACAAATCCATTTGGCGATAGTAAAGATTTCAAACGATTAAAAAACTGAGGCAGACAATCAACTTTTCCGACTATACCTATGCCGTTCATCATCATAAGTATAGTATCAAACTGACCCACAAACTTATCATCAAAAAAGTTTGTGTTAGAGCATTTCTGCACCCCACGTTCTTTCATCACTTCCACAGCATAGGGCGACACGTCAATAGCATACACTTCTTTGCCCTCAGACTGTAGATGCAACGTATGGCAACCACTACCCGCCCCCACATCGAGTATACTTCCTCTGCACATATCTAAAGCTTTCTTTTCAGCCAAAGGCATTGACTCAAAGTTTCTAAAAAGCGTTGATACAGGTATGTAATCATCATCAAAATCGGGAGACACTACGGTTATTTTCTGTCCAGACGGTTTATAAAAATAGTCCTTTATAGCCATTCCCATCGGGTCTTTGTCAGCAGATATTAAGTTGCAATTCATATACATTCAGTTTCTTTTGTACCACAAATATATAGTTAATTCAGCATAAATAGACTATTTTTGCGCAAGCAATAACCTATAAATTATGAGTATAGAAGAAGTAATCAGAAGTGGAATTGTTTTCAAAGGAAAGAAAGACAAGCCGAAAGAAGAAGAGAAAGTGAAAACAAAAGCCAAGAAAGCCACGTACATAAGAGGTTTGCACAACTCTGGAGCAGCTAAAATGAAAGCCGAGATTAGAAGAAAAAGGGCAAACAGACATAAGGGCAAGTAAGTTGGCAAATAACAAATGGCTATAAACTAATACAACAATGGGCAGACGAAAGTT
>JAUMWZ010000235.1 GCA_030529405.1 Bacteroides sp.
AAGATATATAGATTATTTACCTTTAATGTATTAACTTAACAATAAAGCAACCTCCAGTAAAGAAATAGTTCTCTACTGGAGGTTGCTTTAACACTTAAACAAAAGGCGATATATACTAATACTCGTCTTCGTTAAAGAAAAAGTCTTCCTTACTAGGATAGTCAGGCCAAATGTCTTCTATGCTGTCATAAATCTCTCCTTCGTCTTCTATTCCTTGAAGGTTTTCTATCACTTCAAGAGGAGCACCTGAGCGCATAGCATAGTCTATTAGCTCGTCTTTTGTTGCTGGCCATGGAGCGTCTTCCAACTTAGATGCCAATTCTAATGTCCAATACATAGTTCTTTGTTATTTTTGTTTTCTATCTTTTCAATTATTGCGCAAAAATAAAATAAAAACAATCACTTACAATCATTTATCCATTTTATTTCTGGGCTATTATTTTCTACGTTCAATTTGCGAGAAAGCACAAACAGATAGTCTGACAGTCTGTTCACATAAGCAATCAGTTTGTCTGACACTTCCGCTTTCTGCGACAGAGATAATATTCTTCGTTCTGCTCTGCGACATACCGTTCTACACACGTGGCATATTGCAGCACCTCGACAACCTCCTGGAAGGACAAAAAACTTCAACTCAGGCAAGCAGGAATCTATATTGTCTATCTGCTGTTCTACTTCTTTCACGTCTTCGTCAGTGATGCTACAAAGCAACTTAGTGGTGGTTTGGTCGGTAGCCAAATATCCACCAATGACGAATAATTTATTCTGCACCTTGGTCAGAAAGTCTATATCTTGCTGGTCTGAAACATAAGTGATAAGCACTCCTATATGAGAGTTTAACTCATCAACAGTGCCGTATGACTCTAAACGTACATGAGTTTTTGAAACTCTTTTACCTCCAACCAACGAGGTTCTTCCCTTATCTCCGGTCTTTGTGTAGACTAAGCTCTTTTTCATTATATCATTATAGGGATAATAGTGTAACAATAAGCTGTCTTAAAGATTATATATGTGCTTTTGCAAACTATATACAATCTTCATGTAAACTATACATTGTCAATTTCTAAACTATATACAGTTCAGAAGTTAAGTATATATGGTTTCCAAATATAGCAAAGTATATATTCAGTCAAAAAGAAAAAGAAACAAACTTGCGTTATTGGCTAATAAAAACACAGGTAAAGACTAAAACAAGTACTTCAAAAGTTTATTTTATAGTCTTGCTTTATCTTTTTCTTATCGAAAAAAACTAACCCAACATCATATAAATCAAAGGTTATTCCTGAGCGATTATCACTTACTATGTCAATCCAAGCATTTCTCATCTGCTTGTTATAGCAAATGCCGTTTATCACTATTAGAGTGTTTTGGTTAGCTCTATCAGCAAAGTGGTTGAAAGCCTTCAATGTGTCTGCCGAAGAGCTGTGTGTGTTGATAAAAACAAAATCCACACTGCCCGTGTCCATATTTCCTTCTAAAGTAGATATATTATATAGCGGAGCAGATTTCTTAGCATAGTGCAGATAGTCCAAGGTTTTTGGGGCGGCACAATAGGCTATCACACTGTTTGGCTGACATCTGTTTACAAGACGAAAAAGCAGTTTGTTTACCTTGTGGCAAGTATAGTCCAAGGTTGTGTCGTTCTTACAACACTTGTGTTTCTCTGACAAGTCGGCATAAGAATAGTATGCTCTCTTTTCATAGAAAACATCGGTTATAAGACTAAAAGCAAATGGCGAATGCACACCATAACCACATCTGTAACGGAAACGAGATA
>JAUMWZ010000236.1 GCA_030529405.1 Bacteroides sp.
TGAAAGACATTCAGCAAAGAGATGACAATCTTTACAGAGTTGTGTTCCGCTCGGAACCAGTAAACAGCGAAGTGCGCAACTCCACCTTTGCCACAACAAACAGATACGAAAGCCTTATGGGCATGGAAAGCTCGGAGCTGGTAATAAACACCACACACAAGCTAGATATGCTCAAAAAGAACATATACATACAGTCAAAATCTCTTGACGAGTTGGTCAACCTCTACAAGCACAACACAGAAAAGATTCTCTACACACCCTCAATACAACCTGTTTCAGCTAAGAAACTAAAGTACATTTCCTCTGGCTTTGGACCAAGAATAGACCCAATATACGGGAACATTAGATTTCACCAGGGCTTAGACTTCTCTGCAGACTCTGGAACGGAAGTACATGCAAGCGCAAACGGCAAGGTTGTGAAAGCAGGGTGGCAACAAGGCTATGGTAACGTGGTTTGGATAGACCATGGCTTCGGATATAAGACCGTTTATGCCCATCTAAGAAAGTGCAGAACATCAGAAGGTAAGTCAGTTACACGTGGCGAGATTATAGGAGAAGTGGGAAGTACAGGCAAAAGCACATCGCCACACCTTCATTATGAAGTGCACGTAAACGGCAAACCAGTAGACCCTATAAACTATTTGTTTATGGACTTGACTGCAGAAGAATATGACAAGATGGTAAGAGAGGCAAACAACAACAGTCTTGTGCTTGACTAAACAATAAATATAAGGCGTATCACCATGGAAGAAAAGAAAAGCAACAAACTATATTACTCCATAAAAGAGGTAGCAGAAAAGTTTAATGTTGCAGAAAGCACACTCCGCTTTTGGGAGAAAGAGTTTAAGCAAATAAAGCCTAAACGAGCAGGCAGAGGGATAAGGCAATACACCGAAAGCGACATACGCACCATAGGAATGGTGCACCGCCTACTCGTGACCGAAGGATTGAAGATAGAGGCAGCCAAACAGAAGATGTCTACAAAAAAAGATGTGGTAGAAAGACATCAAAGCATAAAAGAAAAACTGCTAAACATCAGAAAACAACTCGTTATGTTAAGAGCAGAGTTGTAGGCTAAAACGAGTGAAACAAGAGTCAGTAAAACAACACAAGAACAACATTAAGAGAAACCATTCTACACTTCAAGCTAAGATTCTGACCTAATAGATAGCTCACAGTTTGGAGGAGCTTATTTTGGAGAGGACAGAAACTAGCTATCCCATAAGTTAATAGAAAAAACTCACAGAAGATAATCCGTTGTATATTTGAAACTAAGAATAAAGATGCTTCATTGTTTCATCATTGTAATAAAATAAGACAAACGCAGTATGAAGATTGAAACACACAATATAGACAATACAAGGATAGCCGAAATTATAACAGACAAAACAATCTTAAAATCAACAGAAGATGGATTAGACCTATTGGGAAACCTTTACTATCAAGGATTTGACAAGGTTGTTATTTATGAAAAGAATATCTCACCTGATTTTTTCGACTTAAAAACTAAGATAGCGGGAGATATACTTCAAAAGTTTGCTCAATACCAAATGCCGTTGATAATAGTTGGCGATTTTTCCAAATATAAAAGTAACAGCTTGAAAAACCTTATTTTTGAATGTAATAAAGGTAAGCAAATCAATTTTGTCAGCGATTTAAGCAGTGTATTGTAATTTACACATCTTGTGGTAATCCTTTCCATTTTTCCCCTCAATATAAACACATCAAAAACC
>JAUMWZ010000237.1 GCA_030529405.1 Bacteroides sp.
ATATGGTTTATAAGTAAACAGTATATAGTTTGTCACAAGACTATATATCGTTTGTAAAGTGATTTTTAGTGTGATGATGATGTTTGTTTGATGTTTTCTAGAGTGGTATTTGTTGTCTATAATTATGATAAATAACTGTTTATATGATAAAGAAAACACTTTATTTTGGCAATCCAACATACTTATCATTGAGGAATGAACAGCTTGTTATCAAAGTAGCTGAGATCTCTAATAGTAAATCAATACCTGATGAGGCAAAAAAGAGTCTGGAAATAACCAAACCAATAGAAGACTTAGGTTATGTAGTTCTTGACAATAAGCAGATTACAATAACAAGTAGCGCACTTAATGCGCTACTTGCAAACAATTGTGCGGTTATATCTTGCAATGATAAAGGAATGCCGTCTGGCATGTTTCTTACCATTGATTCAAATTATGTTCAGAGCGAAAAGTTTAAGGAGCAAATTTCATGTTCATTACCTCTTAAAAAACAACTTTGGCAACAAACAGTTAAAGCCAAGATTGAAAATCAAACAGCTATACTTAAGAAATATACTACAGCTGAATGTGGCTGTATGGAAGAATGGAGTGAACTAGTAAAAAGTGGTGATAGTGATAATCTAGAAGCAAGAGCTGCTGCATATTATTGGAAGAATATTTTCTATCCACGTATAGAGAACTTTAATCGTAGTAGAGATGGAGAGTTTCCTAATTCACTATTGAACTATGGATATGCAATATTAAGAGCTATTGTAGCTCGCTCGTTAGTCGTTAGTGGACTGTTGCCAACACTAGGCATACATCATCGTAATAAATATAATGCATACTGCCTAGCTGATGATATAATGGAACCATACAGACCTTATGTCGATGAAATAGTTATAAAACTGATTAGTAATAATGATAAAGAAATAGACCTAACTAAAGAAGTAAAGAAAGAATTTCTGATTTTGCCAACAATAGATGTACATATCTCTGGGCAAATGAGTCCTCTTATGAATGCGGTATATAAAACCACTTCATCACTCTATAAATGTTTTAACATAGAACAACGCAAAATATCTTATCCTAAAATTATCTTATGAATAGATTTAGTCAATATCGTATTATGTGGGTATTAGTTCTTTTTGATTTACCAACAGAGACAGTCAAAGACAGAAAAGCAGCCACCGCTTTTCGTAAGAATCTATGTAAAGATGGATTCACTATGTTTCAGTTCTCTACTTATATAAGACATTGCTCAAGTGTGGAAAGTGCAGATGCACACACAAAGCGTGTAAAGTCATTTCTACCTGATTCTGGAAAAGTGGGAGTGATAGCTATAACAGACAAACAGTTTGGAAAGATGGAATTATTCCATTGTAAAAAACCACAGAAAACAAATACTCCATACCAACAGTTGGAGCTTTTCTAATAAGAAATGTATGCATATATCAACTTATATTCTTTCTATTTCTAAATAGAATGAAGTCTTTTATGCTCTTATATTTTTATAGTTCTTCAGATGTGAGAAGATAATGGCAATCTTCCGTTAATTATTTGTAAAAGTTTTATTTGACCTCATTTTTAGATTAAAAAAGGAGGAATTCTTATTATTCATGAGTAAACTTATATAATAAAAAGGGTTCTTCCTTCAATAGTGTAGAATCAATAAAAGCCACAATAATGTGGCTTTTATTGATTGATACAGCTTATTTTTTTATTTCTATTTGTT
>JAUMWZ010000238.1 GCA_030529405.1 Bacteroides sp.
ATCTATTGTCTAAACTGTATATAGCTGTCATCTGAACTATGCATAGTTTAGAAACAAACTATATATAAATTGAGAGCCAACTATATATGGTTTCTTTGTCAGACAAGATATATCTTCTTTCTTATTCATCTTCTCTCTACTGTCATATTAAAAACAGTTGATTGGCAGTACATATTGCACAGCTTTTATTTATCTTTGCATCAACAAATAACAATATAGAGATGCTTACGATAAAACAAATAACAGAAAGCTACGATGCTGTAATAAAAGGTCTTGAGAAAAAACACTTCAAGAACGCTGTTGAGACAATAAATGAGGTTATTGAGAAGAACAATCAGCGCAAGACCACTCAATCGATTTTAGATGCTAACTTGTCTGAGGTGAACACCCTATCTAAGCAAATAGGTATGATGATGAAAGGTGGGAAGAAAACTGAGGCAGAACAGGCTCGTGCCCGTGTAGCAGAGTTGAAAGAGGCAAACAAGCAGCTGGAAGAAACTATGAATACATCTATCGAAGAGCTAAACACGTTGTTGTATTCTATCCCTAACGTTCCTTACGAAAGTGTGCCTGAAGGACGTACTGCCGAAGATAATGTTGTGGAAAGAGAAGGCGGAAAGTTGAGAAAACTTCACGATGGCGCGCAACCACACTGGGAATTAGCTAAGAAATACGATATTATAGACTTCGACTTGGGTGTTAAGATTACCGGTGCAGGATTCCCTGTATATAAGGGTAAGGGCGCACAGCTTCAACGCGCACTAATCAACTTCTTCCTTGACGAGGCACGTAAATCAGGATATACAGAGATAATGCCTCCTACTGTTGTTAATGCTGCATCAGGTTATGGCACAGGACAGTTGCCCGACAAAGAGGGGCAGATGTATCACTGCACAGAAGACGATTTATATCTAATTCCAACAGCAGAAGTGCCTGTAACAAACATATATAGAGATGTAATATTAGAAGAAAAACAGCTACCTATAAAGAACTGTGCGTACACACAATGTTTCCGTCGTGAGGCAGGCTCTTACGGTAAAGATGTTCGTGGACTTAACCGTCTGCATGAGTTCTCTAAGGTCGAGATAGTAAGTATTGACAAGCCAGAAAACTCTGATAGAACACACCAAGAAATGGTCAGCCACATTGAGGGCTTACTTAAGAAGTTAGAACTTCCTTACAGAATATTGCGCCTTTGTGGTGGCGATATGAGCTTCACGGCAGCCCTTTGCTTTGACTTCGAAGTGTTTTCAGAGGCTCAAGAACGATGGTTAGAAGTTAGCTCGGTGTCTAACTTTGATACTTACCAAGCCAATCGTTTGAAGTGCCGTTACAGAAATGCAGATAAGAAGACAGAACTATGCCACACACTTAACGGCTCTGCTTTGGCGTTGCCACGTATAATGGCAGCCTTGTTAGAAAATTATCAGACACCAGAGGGAATTGTTATTCCTGAGGTGCTAAGACCATACTGTGGTTTTGATATTATAGACTAATAAAAGAATCTTGACACACTTAGCGGTAGTTGCCCACTGATGTAGCTACCGCTTTTTTATTTCCTTAGCCTGCGTGAGTTGTGAGTTTCGCTTCCCTCCAATTGCTTATTGTCTAAAAATATGCCCTTAACTCACAGTTTTCAAACTGTATATGATTGACTTTCAAACTATACTTACTTGATTTGTAGACTGTATATGGTTTAGAAATAAA
>JAUMWZ010000018.1:0-7519 GCA_030529405.1 Bacteroides sp.
TAGACAATAACATTGAGTTTAGCAACCTGACTTCACTGCTCGACTTGGTGGCGGTGAGCATAGCTGCCGACATTGTTCCCGTTATGGGCGAAAACAGAATATTGGCTCATCACGGACTGAGACAACTTAATAGCAATCCGAGCGTGGGACTAAAGGCAATTATTGATGTTTGCGGTCTGACGTCTAAGGAGCTGAATATGGGCGACATTATGTTTAAGATTGGACCACGAATAAATGCGTCGGGCAGAATACAGAACGGAAAAGAGGCGGTAGACCTTTTGATAGAGAAAGATATTTCTGTGGCTGTGAGCAAGGCTGAACAGATAAACCAATATAACGAAACGCGCAAAGACCTTGACAAGAGTATGACTGAGGAGGCTAATAATATTGTTGAGCGACTTGAAGGTTTGGAGCAGAGAAGGTCTATCGTGTTGTATAACGAGGAGTGGCACAAGGGAGTTATCGGTATAGTGGCGTCAAGGCTTACGGAGGTGTATCATCGTCCAGCGGTGGTGCTAACACGCACTGACGATATGGCTACTGGCTCGGCACGCTCTGTTTCCGGGTTTGATGTGTATAAGGCTGTGGAACACTGTAAAGACTTGCTTGAAAACTTTGGCGGACATACTTATGCCGCAGGCTTGTCTATGAAAGCTGAGAATGTTGAGGAGTTTAGTCGCAGGTTTGAACAGTATGTGTCAGAAAACATATTGCCAGAGCAGACAACGGCTATCATCAATATTGACGCAGAGATAAACTTCAAGGAGATAAATCATAAGTTCTTCTCTGATTTGAAGAAATTCAGTCCTTTTGGACCTTACAATACTAAGCCAGTGTTTTGCACTCACAACGTGTATGACTATGGCACGAGCAAGGTTGTAGGTAAAGGACAAGAGCATATAAAGATGGAACTTGTAGACAATAAGTCTAACAACATAATGAACGGAATAGCCTTTGGACTTAGCGAACACGTTAAGTACATCAAGACTAAGCGTTCTTTCGACATCTGCTATACGATAGAAGAAAACAACTATAAGAAAGGCGAAACGCAACTGCTTATATCCGACATAAAACCTATTGAGCAAGTATAAAGACATACTAAAGCAATATTGGGGCTACGATAGTTTCAGGGAACTGCAAGAGGATATTATTAGTAGCATATGTGAAGGCAAAGATACGCTGGGACTTATGCCAACAGGGGGTGGAAAGTCTATAACCTTTCAAGTGCCTGCCCTCTCTATGGACGGCTTGTGTTTGGTTATAACTCCGCTGATAGCCTTGATGAAAGACCAAGTGCGAAACCTCCGAGATAGAGGGATAAAGGCTGTTGCAATATATTCAGGTATGAGCAGAGGCGAGGTGCAGACAGCCTTAGAGAACTGTGTGTATGGCAAGTATAAGTTTCTTTATATCTCTCCCGAACGACTTAGTAGCGAGGTTTTCAGAACTAAGATTAAGTTTCTAAATGTGTCTATGATAACCGTTGATGAGAGTCACTGCATATCGCAATGGGGGTATGACTTTCGTCCGTCTTACTTAAAGATATGCGACATTAGGAAACTTCTTCTCAATGTTCCTGTGCTTGCTCTTACGGCAACGGCAACGCCTTTGGTGGTAAAGGATATTCAAGACAAGTTGGAGTTTAAGGCAGAAAATAGTGCTGTCTTTCAGATGAGTTTTGAACGCAAAAACCTTGCTTATATTGTCCGTAAGACAGAAAACAGAGAAGACAAACTGATTGAGATACTGCAACGAACAAGCGGAAGTGCTATTGTTTATGTGCGTAGCAGGCAGAAGACAAAAGACATTTCTGAACTAATAGCGAAGAGTGGCATCACGGCTACATTCTATCATGCGGGGCTGAAACACTCTGTGAAAGACAGTAGGCAAAAAGAATGGGTTGAAGACAAGACGAGAGTGATTGTGGCAACAAATGCTTTCGGAATGGGAATAGACAAGCCCGACGTAAGACTTGTTGTACATATTGACTTGCCAGACTCTATTGAGGCGTACTTTCAAGAGGCGGGCAGAGCGGGGCGTGATGGTAAGAAAGCCTATGCAGTGATATTGTCGTCAAAGACAGATAAGGCTAAGATGGCGCGCAGGGTAGAAGATACTTTCCCAGACAGAGAATATATCAAAGCTGTGTATGAAGATCTTAACTACTACTATCAGATGCCTATGGGCGAAGGTATGGGGCGTGTAAAGGAGTTTGATTTAGAGCAGTTTTGCATGCGCTTTAAGCACTTCCCCGTGAGAGCATACAGTGCGCTGAAGTTGCTAATGCAGGCAGGATATATAGAATATGTAGACGAGCAGGAAAATGCCTCTCGATTGTTGTTTTACAATCATCACGAAACAGTCAGACGAGTGTCTGACGAGGCAGACAATGATATGCACAAGGTTGTGATGTGCGTACTCAGAACTTACACGGGAGTTTTCACAGACCCGATATATATTAGCGAAGAAGTAATTGCCGAGAAAACGGGGATAACGAGAGAGAGAGTTTACAACACTTTGCTGTTTCTCTCACGACTTGGAGAGGTGCAATATTTGCCGAGAAAGCGTTCGTCTTACATCGTATATACAGCCAATAGACAAGAAACGGAAGATGTTTTTATAGGCAAAGACATATACGAAGACAGGCTGCAAAGCTACCGTGAGCGGGTGGAAAAGATGCTTGAATATTCAGTGAATGAAGATGTTTGCCGTAGCAGGGTCTTGCTTGAATATTTTGGCGAGCATAACGAAAGTGAGTGCGGTATTTGTGATGTGTGCATCGAAAAGAGAAAGGCAGGACAGACGCTCAAAGAAGATACTTTCAACAGTATAAAGAGGAAGATTCTTTCAGCCGTAGAACAATCGGATATAGATATTACTCAACTGCCAGCAGTGATAGGCGAAACATCTGAAAACACTTCGCACGTGCTGTCATTCCTCATTGACGAAGAACTGATACAAGAAGAAAACGGACGAATAAAGAAGATTACAAACAAAAGAAAATAGATATATGGGACTACTAAGTTTTATTTTCGGTAACGGAGAAAGCAAAGCAGACAACACTGAAAAGAAAGATAACAGAGAGTTTGAGATATTGAAGTTTGACGGAGTGAAAGCACTAAAAGCAGGCATGGTAGACTATGCTATAAAGTGCCTCAAAAGTGCGCTTGAGATAAAGCAAGATTACGATACTATGGAGTATCTTGCAACCATATATTTACGAACATACAACACTGACGAGGCTAAGAAATTGCTTGGCAAGATGATTGAGATGCAACCCGATAACTTTGTGGCATACACGCTTATGGCAAATGTGTGTTCGCAAGAAGAAGACCTTGAGCAAACTCGTCACTATGGATTGAAAGCGTTAGAACTAAATTCTAATCAGCCGAATTTATATGTTCTTTTGTCAAGAAACGAGCTAAGGAGCGGAAATAGTGAGCAGGCACAAGAATATGTTGCTAAGAGTTTGGAACAGGACAATAGTTCGTTTGTAGCTAAGCAGTTAATGGCGGAGGTGCTAACGGTAAACGGTCAGTACGACAAGGCGGAAGAAACTATAAACCAACTTATTACTGACGAGGTAGAGCCAGACGAGTGTATCATTCTGTTGGGAGATTTGTTCTTAGCAAAGAAAAATACTGACGAGGCAAAGGCTCAATATGAACGTGCTTTAGAATATAATCCTTTCAATGAAAAGGCTAAATGTAAGTTAGCGTTGCTGTATAGCTCTATGGGCGAAACTCAAAAAGCTATTGACTACTTGACAGAAGAGGTGGAAAGCAGTGGCGAGAGTGTTGCACTATTTTCTACTCTCTCTCAACTTTACGGTGCTTTAGGCGATGAGGCAAAGAAAAACGAGTTTTCTGCAAAGGCTGACGAGCTTCAAGACGAGATAGAACCATTGAAACAAGGAAGAGTAAAGGTTAAAGAACAGACCATTCCTGGTATTTTCTAAAACAAAAACCTACATTCTTTGTTTTTCTTATTATGTAGATGAATGTGTGAGGAATATTGTGAGGCAGAAAACAGTCATCTGCGATTAGCCACAAAGAGGATAAAGCCGTGTGGCAATAATAACTGAAGAAAACTAATGGGTATAGAGGGGATAAATCTAAAAGGAGTAAGCACAAAGCGACCGATTGTTATTGCGGGTCCTTGCAGTGCAGAGTCGGAGGAGCAAGTTTTGCAAGTTGCTACCGAACTGTCAAGTCAAGGAGTGAAGATGTTTAGGGCGGGCGTTTGGAAACCAAGGACTAAGCCGGGAGGATTTGAAGGTGTGGGCAGTTTGGCTCTTGAATGGCTGAAACAAGTGAAGAAACATACAGGTATGTATGTGGCTACTGAGGTTGCAACAGCTAAACACGTTGAGGAATGTTTGAAACATGATGTCGATGTTTTGTGGATAGGTGCGCGCACCACAACTAACCCTTTTGCTGTTCAAGAAATAGCAGATGCTTTGCAAGGAGTATCCATTCCAGTGCTTGTGAAAAACCCCGTAAACCCCGATTTAGAGCTGTGGATAGGCGCACTCGAACGTATTCACAACTCTGGCGTAAAGCAAATAGCGGCAATACATAGAGGGTTTAGTAGCTATCTGAACAAGACCTATCGCAATCCGCCTATGTGGCACATACCGATAGAGCTTAAACGTCGCATTGACGGACTGCAAGTGTTTTGCGACCCAAGCCATATTGGAGGAAAGAGAGAACTCATTGCTCCGATAAGCCAACAAGCAATGGACTTGAGTTTTGACGGACTTATCATCGAAACGCATTGCAATCCTGACTGCGCACTAAGCGATTCGGCACAACAAATAACCCCCGATACACTAAAACAAATACTCGATACACTGGTTATTCGTCATGAAGACCAGCGCACAGAAAAGTTGGAACTGTTGAGAAAACTTATTGATGAGTGCGATGACAATATAGTAAACGAGCTTGCTAAGCGCATGGAGGTGGCACGACAAATAGGACTTTACAAGCGTGAGAATGATATTACCATACTCCAGTCGAGCAGATACAAAGAGATAGTTGAGAAGCGTGCATCGCAAGGCAGTAGTCAGCAACTTGATGCCGACTTTATACGCACAATCTTTGAAGCTATACACGAGGAGTCAATACGTCAGCAAATAGAGATAATAAGTAAAGAGTAAACCGCTTGGAGATGTTCGCCACTCAACACAGATATGTAACATCTTAAACAAAGCTAAGATTAGACTAGTTTTAAGCTGTTTTGATTGTCGTCCAAACCATATTTCATTTGTTTATAAACAGCGTATGATTGTCTTTCAAAAGTTTAATGGTTTTCGTAAAGGTTGTGTGGGGCTTTATCCATGAATATGTTCTTTTTCTAATTATATAATACTTTCGTGAGAGGCTAACTCTTCTTGCGACTTTTATTTTTAGTGGTGCGTTGCAGATGAATGTCTGCAATGCTTTTTTATATATGCTCTTTTTCTGCTTAACACAACAAGACTTTTTTACTTAAAAACTTTCTTTATCTTACACAGATATATCGTATAAAAACTATTTTTCTTCCCTTTTATTTTGTTTTCTTGCTTGATTGTCTACTTTTGTGTTTATCAATACGTATTACACACGAAAAATAGATAATCTTATGAGCAGATTAAAGCTTATGCCACTGATGATACTATTGGCAGTTTTGCCTTCAGTGGCTTTCTCTCAATCAATAAAATCGTTATGGAAAAAGGCAGAGGTTGCACAGAAAGAAGGCAAACCTCAGACGGTTATTGAAATCACGGAAAACATTCTCGACAAAGCCGTTACTTCTGGAAAGACAGATGAAGCAATAAAAGCCTTTATGTGGTATTTCAAGAACAGAAAAGCCATCTCTACCGACAGTGTTGCAGTAGATATTGTACGACTTGAAAAGTGGGTTGCGAATACAACAGATTTGGCGGACAAGGCACTTATGCATTCTTTTTTGGCAGAACTGTTGTTTAAGAACGAGGAGTGTCTTGTTGCAAACGTATATGGAGATGAAGATAATGAGTTTGATGATGATAATAATGTTGTGTCAGAGAACAAGGAGGGTGTTAATACAGATAACACAGTGCGTACAGAGTATGTCTCTGAGCCTAAGAAAGCAAACAGATGGGACAGAAAGGCTTTCAGTGAGAAAGTGCTTTATCATATCAACGCATCGTTAGAAAATACAGAGTTGCTTGCAAAGACAAAGAACAGCCGATATAAGACAATAGTGAAAAAGGGGTGGTATAGCGAATGTTATGGCAACGATCTGCTAAACTTGATTATGACAAGAGCTACCGCATTGGTTGAAGAGGCATTCTACTTTTATGGAAAAGACTTTTCAGAAAAGTATGTTGATGGTATATACGATAAGGTAATATCAACATATCAGAGCTTGGGAAGCGAAGAAGCAGCTGTGGCTACTATGATTACAAAAGCCTATAAACTTAAAATAGATGGAGAGAAGAAGTTTAAGGCTCTGAAAGAGATTGTAGATAAGTATGGTAAGTATGATTGTTGCGGTTATGCAATGTTGAGAATGTCGGAGTTTAAGCGAATGGATAACGAATATAACGAAGCGTTTTCGATATGCAACGAGGCATTGAGTAGATATAAAAGAAAAGAATTAGTTGAGAGATTGAATGGAGAAAAACAAGAACTTCTTCGCACACAAGTAAATCTGGAATTATCAAAAGAATTCTATTATCCTGATGACACACTGTATGTTAATGCATCATACAGAAATGTGAAAACACAGGTTGCTATATTGTATAAAGACAGTTCTGTGGTAAGCAGATATAGCTTTGATATCCCGAAAGATTTAGGAGTTGCTTTCAATAAGCAAGAGTTCTTTATCAAACTACCTAATGAGGTGGGTAGTTACAGCTTGGATTTTGAGGTAAATGGTAGAATAGTAGAGGAGAAAAAAATGAACTTTGCCGTTACAAGATTACTTTCTACTCATACTGTTGGTAAAGATAATAATCTTCATTTGTTTGTTTTTGACTCAAAACATGGTAATCCTGTGGAGGGTGCAAAGATTAGAATACTCTCTTTCGAGGGGCATGAAGTGAAGGCTGTATTAACAGACAAAGTCGGATATGCAACTTTACCTAAGACTGAGCAAATGTTTAAGTATCAAGTAGAACTTGCTGACGACAACAGTAAATACTCCCATGTTTATAGGTTGTTTTCTTATAACTTGAAGCCATACAATAGATTATCAGGTAAGGTAGTAGACCTTATAACAGACAGACTTTTTTATCGTCCAGGGCAAGAAGTGTATTTGAAAGGGATAGCAACATATACAGAGAATAACGTAACCAAGGTTATGCCTAACGAGGAGTTTGAGCTGGAAGTTTGGGACGATTATTATGAAAAACAAATCTATAAACATAAGGTTAAGACTAATGAGTTTGGCTCTTTCAATGCAAAAATCGCTTTACCTAAGGAGATGCTAAATGGATATTACAAGATAACTCTAAAAGGTGAAGAAGCTAGTAAATCTATAAGAGTAGAAAACT
>JAUMWZ010000018.1:7619-16715 GCA_030529405.1 Bacteroides sp.
AGTTTGACGCGATAGAAGGTCAGTTTTCTGCTAACCAAGATGTGGAAATAAAAGGAAAAGCTGTGTTATATAATGGTGTGGCATTAAGTAACACAAAGGTTAGATATGAAGTAAGAAAGAGTTCTTACGGTAGGGGTTATAGGACACATGATAAACTTATTTACAGTGGAAACACTACTACAAACAATGACGGAGAGTTTACTATTTCCACAAAACTTATCACTGATAAAGAGGAGCAGGGCAACTATTTAGTCTTTGAAGTAAAAGCTATTGTTACTGATGCTTCAGGAGAAACTGTCAGCAAAGAAAAGAGAATGTTCGTAGGTACTTCTCCTTTATTATCGCAGGTTAGTATTACGAAAAAGAACATAACAGATAAAGTCTTTTTCTGGGATAGAAAACGAAAAGATTACTCTGCTAAATATTCAAGAAAGAACATAGGTTTTTCGGAAGAGATATTAGACAAGGAACAGCCTCTTGAAGTTTATGTATCTGCAAGAAATTATGACGGTGTTGAAATGGAAGCCACAGTAGAATATAGAATAATAAAGCAGTCGGACTGGATTAAAGAGAAAGACGATAAGGTTGTTCTTAGTGGTGAGTTCGAGGCAAACAAGAAAGTGAACTTAGATCTGTCATCACTCGATTGTGATAAATACGTTATCTTGACAAAGGCTAAGACCAAATTCAACCAATACTCAGAAGAATCTTTAGAGGGTTTTATGCTGTTTTCTGAGAAAGAAAATAAGAGTGTTGTCGATAGAGTTATAATCCTATACGCAGAAGATGATAAGGTGGGCTCAGATGGTAAAGCCAAAATAAAAATAGGAACCTCTGCAGATGAAATTAAAACTCTTATCACTGTGTTTGACAACAAAGGAGAGTTAAGACACAAAGAATATATAACTGTTAAGAGAGGTATATATACTTTAGAACTCGCTGATTTACACTCTTATGGAGAGTCTGCATACGTTAGTGTGATGACTGTTAAAGAAAGCACTTTGTATGAAGGTGGTTTAAGATTTAATAATGGGTTGAGTAAGAAAACACTAACAGCCAAATGGGTGGTCTTCAGAGATAAACTTTCTCCAAACATAAAAGAAACTTGGAAGATGGTTATAACAGACTCCGAAGGCAATCTTGTCCCTGCTGAAGTATTGGCTACTATGCATGATGCATCTCTCAACTCTCTTGGCAACTTATACGAAAGAACTCTTTTTGGCAAGGTAGATACTAACTTCAAGTATAAACCTTCATGGGACGCAGTACATACTTCTGAACCAAAATGGAACTATATGAGTGAGGTATATGTTAGTCCTTATGGATTTGCAAATTTGTATGATAACCTTACTTACGGTAAGATATATGATGATATGTTCTCTTATGTTCTTTCTATCCCTTATAATGCAGAGGAAGTCGTTGTAACAGGATATGCCTCACAAAAAAGACTACACACTGTTGGTGCTATTAAGACAAGAAGTGCTAATGATAAAGATGAAAAATCAGAAATAAGAAAAGAACTTGTGGAAACTGCCTTCTTCTTGCCTGAGCTGAGAACTAATAGTAAGGGCGAAGTTGAGTTTAGTTTCAATGCTCCACAAGCATTAACACGCTGGAATTTCAAGGCTTATGTGCATACAAAAGATTATGACACATTCGTGTTGCGTGATACTGTTACCACAGTAAAAGACCTTATGCTTATGGTCAATAAACCACGCTTTGTTCGTTTAGGCGATGAGGGTAGACTGTCGGCTAAGCTTGTAAACAACAGCAACGAAAGAATAGATGCAACTGTTAGGTTAGAACTTTTCAGCGCAGAAACTAACAAAGTGTTGCGCACAGAACGTAAGTCTGTGAGGGTAGAAAGCAGAGGCAATGTTGAGGCTGAGTTCACTATGAACATAAAGGATATGCCAAACGGAGCATTGAAGTGCAGAGTTGTGGCAGACAGTAAGAAGTTTAGCGATGGAGAGGAGTTTTACCTTCCTGTTGTTAGCAATAGAGAGATGATAACAAATGCACTTACTTTCTTGGGAGAGGCAGGACAAACAACAAAAGAAAACATTGGAAACTTATTCATAAAAGATTGGAAACACCATGACAACAAAAGCATAACAGTGGAAGTTGTATCTAATCCTATTTGGTACGCAATAATGTCTATACCTACACTTCAAAGCACTTCAGACAATGCACTGTCTATGGCTGCTATGCTTTGGGGTAATGGTCTGACAGAAGGTATAGTTAATCAAAGACCGGAAGTTAGAGATGTGTTCAATACATGGATAACATCTGGCAGAAAAACTAATAATGGTAAGAGCCAACTGTATATGAATGGCGAGTTAAAGGATATATTGCTTGAAAACACACCATGGTTGTTTGAGGCGCAAGATGAATATACTCAACGAATGAATGTAGCCAAAGCATTTGATGAGGCACAAATACAGATAGACAAGAACTATGCTATTGAGAAGTTGTTGGCTCTTCAAGCAAACGATGGCTCTTATTCTTGGTTTGGCAAACGAGGTGGAAGTAAATCTGTCACAGCCTTAGTGTTGTACTGTATTGATAACTACATGGACGCAACAGATGATGTAAACAACTCGTCTTTGAGGTTGGTTCGCAACAACATCATACAGTATCTGTCTAACGAAATGATTAGCTGGAACGATAAGTATGTTAAGGACAAGGCTAAGATGACTAATGCTTATCTGCCATCATACTTGATAATGTCTTCAATATCTCTATCTCGTGGAGGAACAGAATTAGTTGCAGGACTGAAAGAAGCTAACAACAACTTCATGAAAGCTATTGCTGAAAATGTAGGCAAGCTATCGTTGGAAGACAGAGCTTTATATTCTATTGCGCTAAACAAGCAAGGCAAACACAAAGAGGCAAAGAATGTGTTAGAGTCGATAAAGCAACATTTAGTTCAGAAAAAGGGTCTTGGCGCCTACTTTGATAGCAACCTTGTGAGAGAAACAAAGATGATTTCTCATCTTCATGCTATGACTGCACTTTCGCTTTATGAAGAAAACAAACCTGTTGTAGCTAAGATGAGGCAGTGGCTAATAAGCAATAAGCGTGCAAACAAATGGGGAGAAGACCTAAATACTGCCTTTGCTGTTGCGGCAATAGTCAATAGTGTAGACAAAAGCTCTTCACTTCTTAGCTCTGATTTAGAGGTTACTGCGGGAAAACACACTGTTGTTTCTAAGCAAGACGATAAGAACACTCAACTCGGATATATTAAGAAACGAATAGAACTGTCTGAAATGAAAGACTGGGTTAATGACATTACTATCGTAAACAAAGGGACTAATGAAGCGATAGTGAATGTTTATTCTCAATACGAAGCCCCTCTTTTGGAGGTGGAAACTTTCTCGTTTGCATCTAAGATAAGAAGAAAAGCCTATGTAGAAAAGGTTGATGGCGACAAGAGAGTAAATAAGCTTATCACTCCTAACACTATTCTTGAGGTGGGAGATAAGGTTGTTACCTATCTAACAATATTGTCTGACAGAGATTTGTCTTTTGTGAGAGTGAAAGAGCAAAGGGCGTCCAACTTAGAGCCAGTAGATAAAATTTCGGCTTACAAATATTCAGATGGACTTTGGTACTATCAAGAATTGAAGGACACTCACTACAATATGTTTATAGATAATCTTAGCAAAGGGGAATATGTTATAAAACAAGAATATAGAGTAACAACACGAGGTAAATATCAAATGGGCTTAGTGCGACTTGAGTCTGTATATGCTCCAGAATTTGTATCACACTCTAAATCGTTTGTTATAAACGCAACAAGATAACGTAAACTTGATATTTGAAGTGCAACAAGCAGGTGAGATAGCCAGTTTGTTGCACTTTCTTTATATATAAACGTGGGTTGTTGAAGTAAATTCTATACATTTGTAAGAATTAGAAACATACCTGTCGGGCAATGGCTATATGATGCACTTTTGTGTCTATTATATCCCTTTTGCAAACTATATATGGTTTGTTTCTAATTTATATATAGTTCGAAAATCAAGTCTATATGGTTTGCAAGTCAGTTATATATGGTTTATAAAACTAGTGTATATCATTGGCTTTCGTGTTGTCATACACTGATTTTTTGGCTATATACATTGTCTTACTGAAAGAATGAATAAATTGATTATGAAAAAACTTATATATACCCTTTTGTGTGCTTTGTTCTTCTCTGTTGCAATATATGCTCAACCTCGAATGAAGATTGACGCACACAGCAAGAATCTTGGAGAAATAAATTGGCAAGTGCCAATTTTGGTACGATATGAGATTACTAACATTGGCGACAAACCTCTTGTTATATCTAATGTTACTACCTCGTGCGCCTGCAATGCTCTCAACTGGACTAAGCAACCAATTATGCCAAAAGCCAAAGGCTTTATCAACGTGGTGTTCGATGCTAAAGCCCTTGGGCGATTTAATAAGTCGCTGAGCGTATATTGTAATGCAGAACCATATATGTTTCAACTTCGTTTCGCAGGGATAGTAGCTAAAGAACCGAAGCAAAAGGCTAAGCAGATGAAGTACAAAATAGCTCATTTAGGGCTAGACAAAAACGTATTGGACTTTGGCGATGTAAGACGTGGAGCTAAATCGACCATAGAACTTACGGTGCAAAATGATGGTGCAACAGACTATGAACCAGTGATTATGCACAAACCGAGATATATGACGGTGGAAAAAACTAAGGAAGTGATACGTGTGGGAGAACAAGGTGTGTTGCGAATAACGATAGACACCGACAAACTTAATGATTGGGGACTGAAAAACACTAAAGTATATCTTTCTCGTTTCATTGGAGATAGGGTAGGAGATGATAATGCTCTCCCTATAAAGGTAGTAGTATTGCCGAGTGATAAGGTGTTTAGCAAGCTGACAAACAACAATACCCCTGTGGTTAATCTGTCTAGTAATGAGTTGTCAATAAAGGGTCTGCCTAATGGAAAGACTACTCAATATGTGATGATAAGAAACTCTGGTAAAGGCAATTTAGACATAATCAAGATGCAAGTTATAGGCGATGGAGTGGGAATTGATTTGAAGAAAAAGCGCATACCATCTGCCACAGAAGTAAAACTTAAAGCGAAATTAGACGTTGAGCAAATAAGAAAATCGGCAGAAAAACCATACATTCTGATGATAACTAATGACCCCGAAAACCCTAAGACAATAATAAGTATAGTTGAGTAATAACCTAAAAAACTTGACATTATGCATCACCCAGAAAACAGCGAAGAATATAAAGGACTAACAGTCAATCAAGGTATAGAACAACCGTCATCAATTAGTCCATACTATAAGAAGCGTCCACGGCGTAGGGAATTAACTGTTTCGGACTATGTTGAGGGTATTGTGAAGGGAGATATTACTACACTAAGCCAAGCAGTAACGTTAGTGGAAAGCACGAATGTGCATCATCAGCAGATTGCTCAAGAAGTAATTGAAAAGTGTTTGCCATATAGTGGCAACTCAATTCGTATTGGTATAAGTGGAGTTCCAGGAGCAGGAAAAAGTACATCAATAGATGTGTTCGGCATACATGTGCTTGGAAAAGGCGGAAAGTTAGCTGTGTTGGCAATAGACCCAAGTAGCGAAAGAAGTAAGGGGAGTATACTTGGCGACAAAACTCGTATGGAACAACTTTCTGTACACCCTAATTCCTTCATTCGTCCAAGCCCTGCTGCCGGCTCATTAGGTGGAGTTGCCCGCAAAACAAGAGAGACTATTGTTCTGTGTGAAGCTGCTGGTTTCGACAAGATATTCGTTGAGACCGTGGGAGTTGGTCAGAGCGAAACGGCTGTTCATTCAATGGTGGACTTCTTCTTGTTAATACAATTGGCGGGAACGGGCGATGAACTGCAGGGCATCAAACGTGGAATTATGGAAATGGCAGACGGAATTGTCATCAACAAAGCAGATGGCGACAATGTCGAGAAAGCTAAGCTGGCGGCAACACAATTCAGAAATGCACTCCATTTGTTTCCTGCTCCAGACTCTGGTTGGATACCACGTGTGATGACATACTCTGGATTTTACAACTTAGGTGTTAAGGAAATATGGGATATGGTATATGAATATATCGACTTCGTGAAGGACAATGGCTACTTTGAATATAGACGAAACGAACAAAGCAAGTTTTGGATGTACGAAACTATTAACCAACACTTGAAAGACAGTTTCTATAATAATCCATCAATCAGCGATATGCTTTTGACGAAGGAACAAGAGGTTTTGCGTGGCAATCTTACTTCTTTTGTTGCGGCTAAAGACTTGCTTGACAAGTATTTTGAAGAACTTAGAAAGAAATAATATATATGGTCTGTTCAGAAAGTGAGCAGACCTTTTTTTATTATAAATAAATCTCGTTTTCAGTGTTAATACGGTAGGTTTGTTAGGCAGATATATCTTGCTTGTAAACAGTAAATCTCTTGTCACATAGTAGATATATCTTGATTTCAGATTATATATAGCCTATTTCTAAACTGTATATAATCTGTTTCTAAACCGTATACAGCTTGTATGCAAACTATGTACAGTTTACTTCTAAAGTATATACAGTTTGTTTTTGTGGTGAAATATGGTTAGTTCTTTTTCTAAATATAATCTCTCTGCTTTTCTTTATATTCCCACCGCCAATAATGCTACTCTTGCCATTGCAGTGACTATCACCCACACGGTTTCTGTTCTTCTGCTCACTCTTATACTAATACTTAGGTCGTCTTTTGTGAGCACTCTGTCCTCTTCGCCTATGAATGGTTTGTATACCAACTGTCCGAAGTAGTTGTGCGAACCTCCAAACCTGCAACCCAAAATGCCTGCAAGTGCCGCCTCAGGATAGCCTGAATTAGGGCTTGCGTGAGCTTTGCCAAACCTCTTTACAAAGTCAAACTTACTGCTGTTTCCGCTTACAATGAGCATCAGCCCAGCTGTTATGCGAGCAGGGATATAGTTTGCCACGTCATCAATCTTAGCTGCCACACGTCCAAACAACATATACCTGTCGTTCTTGTATCCTATCATTGAGTCGAGCGTGTTTATCATCTTATATGCCATCGCACCAGCAATTCCGAACAAAGCATACCAGAACAAAGGTGCAATTACTCCATCGCTAAGGTTTTCAGCAAGTGTTTCTAAGGCGGCTTTCTTTACCTCTTCTTCGCTCAACTCACTTGTGTCTCGCCCCACTATTCTGCTTACTTGCTTTCTGCCCTCATCTAATCCTCTGTCTAAAGCATCGAAAACCATGACTACTTCACGTATGAGCGTTGTGCCAGCTATGCAGAAATACAGTCCTATGATAGAGTATACTGCCCCTGCAATGGTAGATGCTTGGGTAATGTAGTGGTCTGTAACTGCAAAAAAAGCGAATACAAACCCTATCAAAGCTATGCTCATTGCTCCGCCTTTCAATAGTCTGTTGTTGCCTTTGTTTAGCCTTTTTTCGCAGAATGATATGCTCTTGCCAAACACAACTATTGGGTGCAGTGAGGTGTTGGGGTCTGCAAATAAGCGGTCTAATATCCATGCAATGAATACTATAAGTGCAGGAGTTGCGTATGTTATGAGTTCATTCATCTTTTGCTTTATCTTTGGTTTTTCTCTGTTGTGTTTTTTGAGTGTTTCTAAATCATATACAGTTGAGTTGCAAATTCTATATAGCTTAGAAATAAACTATATATAACTGACTTCTCAACTGTTAATACTTTTCTTCCACTCTTTTAATGCTTTTATTAGCAGGTCGTTACTCTTTCTGTCTTGAGTGGCTATTCTTATGTGTTTATCAGTTAATCCCACAAAGTTTGACGCATCTCTAATAAGCACAGAATGTTCATTGACAAGATATTCTTTCAAGTCTTTTGCCGTGCCGTTTATCAATTCTAAGATCATGTAGTGAGTGTCGCTTTCGCCTATTTTGGTTATGTCTAGTTTCTCCAGCTCGCTTACAAACCGTTCTTTTTCTGCTAATAAAAAGTCTATATCTACCACTTCAGACTTTCCACTTGTTAATAAGAAATTAGAGCATAATATAGCCATTGCGTTCACGCTCCAAGGCATTCTGTGTTGCTTAATCTTATTCATTATGTTGGCGCAAGACACTGCATATCCAACTCTAATACCCGGTATAGCATATTTCTTTGTCATTGAGTTGATAATTATGATATTGCCTTCCTCAACACATTCATGTTCGGTGATGAGTTCTTTCTTTGTGAAGTGCTGATACGATTGGTCTATAACGAACAGTTTGTCTTTGTTTGCCTTGATGAAGTCTAACAGCTGAGCCTTGTTTTGTGCTTTACCTGTCGGGTTGTTGGGGTTACACAACCACACAACATTAGCCTCTTTTGGTGTGTCGTAAACACTAAATACATCTATGACCTTATGAGAGTGCAACTTGCATGAGTCTGCATATTCGCTAAATGTAGGTTGAACAATGGCAGAAACACTCTCTCTGTATGTCTGTGCAATAAGATATATAGATTCTGTTGCTCCATTTGTTACGCACACACAATCATCGCCCACCTTCAGCAAAGACGACAATATCCTCTCTGTTGTAGCTGGAGTAGGTTCCGGATAGTTCTTTATTACGCTTGTGTTCTCCCTTATGTGAGCTGTCAGTGCAGATTGGTCTATCTCGCCGTATATGTTAGAACTGAAGTTAGCCCTTATGTGCTTTTTGTACTTATGACTATCGTCTCCGTGCCCGTTAATCATCTTCTTGCATTATTTTATATAGCTTGTCCATGTCGATATGCTTTCTTATATGGTCAGCCAGTTTATCATACTGCTCGTTTTTATACTCGTTATAGTCGAATTTCTTCTTTCCTATCTTGTCAGAATAAGGTTTGATTATGTGGTCAATAACCTCTTTATTGTCCAAAATTCCGTGTATATATGTGCCAAAACATCTATCATTCTTTTTGTGTCCCTCTATTCTTCCGTCGCACATAGCGTTTAGGCTATTGGTATGTTCTCCTTCTATTGTTTCTGTTTTGCCTATATGTATCTCGTAACCTCTACATAGGTTTTCGCCTCCATTAAACTTAAATTCCACTTGTTTTGTTACCT
>JAUMWZ010000019.1 GCA_030529405.1 Bacteroides sp.
AAACTATATATAGCTGATTTGCAAACCATACTCAGTTGATTTGTAAGCCATATATAGATGACTTTTAGTTTATATATAGACAGTTTGAGAACTATATGCACCATACTTTTGTTATGAGCACAGCCTTATAAAAGTCCCTATATCCCCTACTTGGCAACTACATAGTCCCTATTTTTGTCTAGTTTGTCATCAAGTCAGAAATCATATACTTATCGTCTACCCTATCTACTTTTAGCTTAACACGATTTTCTACACTTCCGCCCCAACTCTTATATGCCACTTCATAAACATTACTTCCTAAATCGCTAACTTCTATTGTAGGCTCCCACGTAATATCAAAGTCGTAGTTATCAATTATTAAGTCATAACCTATCCCCTCATTATCTTTATCCGCCTCGTTAAACTTATTTATAGCCAGTTCGGTCAAGCATTTTTCTCGTATTTCTTTTGTTCTGAGGCTCAAATCTGGTTCCACACTACAATAAGCCATAGCATACGCCGAGTAGAACGACCTGACAAAAGCCAACGGGGTGGAATAGTCAATATTTGCAGTGACCTCTCCTTCGCACACCACATCGTTGCCATACTGTTCTTTATTCCATTCCGGAACGATATAGTCTATTTTCATCACCCCTTCCCTATTAACCACTCTCACTGGAATGGCAATAGAGTACTCCGCATTCGTATATTTAACCATATACCACCCTTCTGAAAGCGGTTCGACAGTAAGCGATGTAAGAGCCTCGTCTGTTATGTCTTGCGCCCTGAGTATAGCATCAGCGTGAGTTGCTTGAACCACTCTGTCGAGCTTCTCTATCAAGCCTTCAGTTAAAGATTCTTCTTTCAGAGCTATATTCTTTTCACCGTCTTCCATACCAGCACATACATTTGTGATGTACTGCTTATAGAAATCCTCAACAAACTGTTGTTCCTTGTCAGTTTGTTCAGCTGTTTTTTCTTCTGTTTGCTGATTGTTTTTGCCCTTGTTTGAGTTAGAGCAAGACGAAAACACTAATGACGTAACTCCCAACAGAGCAACGCCAATAATAATGACACTAATCTTTTTCATTGTTGTTTATTATTTTTTTAGTCCTTCAAGTTTATGCTTTGCAGACTCTTTTAGCTTTATATAGACCACGCACACAATTGCCCTTGAACCAAACACGGCAGTGTTTGCAGCAGAGTGTGTAACTTCTATTGACTCTATATCTTCTTTCTTTATTTCCTTTAGCTTGTCTTTGTGTTCCTTGAAAACATTATATCCGTCAATGATTATTACAGGTTCTGCTGGCAAAACAGGAAACTGCTCATATATTCCTCTATGTTTTTTGCCCTTAGCTCTGTTCCTCTCTGCTGCATAGGCAGACATTTTCTTATTAGAGCGTTGTTCCTTTGGTTTATTAACCTCAAACATAGGATTAGTACCGTAAAGAAAATGATGAAACACGGTATAGCTTTCTTTTGCAAATTCGTATACATCTCCCTGTAAGACTGCAGGATTATTTATTTTTCCTTTCTTGTTGCTTGCAGATTGAGTGCTAACACACGAAACTAAGAATAAAGCCATTACCACAAAAATGAGATGTTTTGTTTTCATAGTATTGCATGCTTTTAAGTGTAATGCAAATCTAAAAATAAATTATATAAAAAGTGAAAGTTTAGCAACATTTTCTCATCAAAGAAAAAGAAGTTTTTAACGTCAAAATAAGCTATATACAGTTTAGAAATCAGTCATATATGGTTTATAAGTTGATTATACACAGTTTGCAAGTCAGCTGTATATAGTTTAGAAATGATGTTTCTATTGCTTACTTTCAATACCAATCTGCTTGTAGCAACACGCAGATTTATTTGCACGAAAATAGAGCAACACCACCTCACAAAAATAAAAAGGTTGCAACGGAGTTTTAGCCTCTGTTGCAACCTTATGTGTAGTTATCTAATTCTTGGTTTTTATACTACCAACATCAGATATTACTTTGTCTTTATAGTTATTGTAGCAGTTTTTAGTCCCTTACTCATAGCTTGCAACTTGATAGTTCCAGCCTTTTCGTTAGAAGAAACTATTGCAGTCATCATTCCGCTAAACACTTTCATACTTGGTTTTTGGAATGATTCTAACGAAGTTGTTTTACCGTTTGCACCTGCTCTGTAACTACCTTCGCCCGTAACCTTGAAGTTTATCAAGTTTTCTGCATTAGGACACAGGTTGCCGTCCTTATCTACCACCTTAACAGTGATGAACGACAAATCTTTACCGTCTGCTTTAATCTCACTTCTGTCAGCTATCAATTCAATCTTGTATGGCTTGCCTGCTGTCTTCATTTCTTTCTCTGCCACTGGCTCGCCCTTATCATTATAAGCAACAACCTTAACTGTTCCTGGCTCATATTTAGTGTCAAACCACATAAGTCTATATCGTTTTTGACGCTTAAACTCTTGACGTGACTTGGCATCTTCGCTATTATGCACCGTTACTGTTAAGTCTTTTGTGCGCTTGCCTTGTGACTTTCCGTTGATAAACAGCTCCGCAGTAGGATAGTTTGTGTATACAAATATCGGAGTTCCTTGTCCTTCTCTGCCTTGCCAATTCCAGTGTGGAAGTATGTGTAAGGTTTCTTCTTTCTTGTTCCAATGACTTCTGTACAAATAATATCTATCCTTTGGCAGTCCAGCAAGGTCAATTATCCCGAACAATGATGAATGGCTTGGCCAATCACTATAATAAGGTGTCGGCTCACCTAAGTAGTCAAAGCCCGTCCACACAAACTCTCCAATGCAGTATGGTAAATCCTCATGCTGTATGAAATCATCTTCTGGCAAGTTTGACCAACCACAATGCTCCACATCGTAAGAAGAAGACTGATGGTCTTCATACTTCTTCATTGATGCACGAACAACAGGGAACTTGTAAACTCCTCTTGAACTTACTGTAGATGCTGTTTCACTACCTAGGATAATCTGTTGTGGTAGCTTGCTATAATTAACTTTGTATCTGTGAGGTCTATAATTAAAACCTGCAACGTCCATAGTAGCTGCCATATTGTTGCCTACTACTGCGTCGGGAGCGTCCATTCCTTGAGTTACTGGTCGTGTAGGGTCTTCTCTATGACAAATATCTTGTAAGAACCTAGACAACTTTGGTCCTCTTTGTGGGTTATGTTGGTCTGGAACTTCGTTACCTATACACCACATCACAACTGATGGATTATTGCGGAACTGATGTAGTAAGTTTACCAGGTCTTTCTCTGCCCATTGGTCGAAAATCTTATGATATCCGTTTTGAACTTTAGCACCCTTCCACTCGTCAAAAGACTCAACCATGAGCATCATTCCCATTTCATCACAAGCACGTACTAGTTCAGGTGCTGGCATATTATGCGAAGTTCTGATGGCATTACAGCCCATATCTTTTAGAATTCGTATTTGACGACGGATTGCAGCATCATTAACTGCCGCGCCAAGTGGTCCTAAATCGTGGTGATTGCATACACCTTTGAAGACTGTGCGTTCTCCGTTTAGGAAGAAACCCTTATCGGGTACTATTTCTATTGTACGTACTCCGAAGGTGGTAGTATACACATCTTTCACAGTTTCTCCTTTCTTGATAGTTGAAACGGCTTTGTATAGGTGTGGATTGTCGATAGTCCACATATTAGGGCTTAATATGTGAATGTCTTGTTCAAAATAGTTTTTATATAAATCATTACCATTTGCCACAGAAGACGAAACTTTTTTGCCTTTAGCATCAAATATTTCTGTGTGTATTATATAGTCACTTATCTTGTTTTCTTTTGGAAACACTAGCTTGGTTATAATCTTTGCAGTGGCAAACTCTTTATTTACCTTAGGAGTAGTTATCTGTGTTCCCCAAGTAGGTACATAAGTATCTGACGTTACAACAACATGAACGTTGCGATAAAGTCCTGCTCCCGGATACCAACGTGATGATTCAGGTTTGTTTTCTAAACGCACACTTAGCAAGTTGTCCTTACCGTCTTTGTTCATAAACTCTGTTACATCGAAGTGGAAAGAGTTATATCCGTATGGCCAATGTCCTACTTTCTTGCCGTTAAGATATACCTCAGCATTGCTCATAGCCCCATCAAAAATGATGGTAGCCTTCTTTCCCTCTGCAAAATGTTTGTTGTCAAATTTCAAGCGATACCAGCCTACTCCAACGAAAGGTAATCCTCCTGTTCGTCCTGCATGCTCCATAGCTTCTTTCTGACCGTCTTGTGCTATTGCCACATTTTGCTTGTCATTGTCTATGCCGAAAGGTCCGTATATAGCCCAATCGTGCGGAACTACCACGTTTTGCCATTTACTATCGTTGTAGTTTGTCTGGAAAGAGTCTTTATTGTCTTCTCTTGTGAACTTCCAGCCTTTTTCTAACGTCTGCACAGTGCGCTCTTGTGCCGTGGCAAACACAGTCACTGCCGATAGTAGTAATAGGCTTAGTTTCTTTATTCTCATAATTAAGGTTTTCTTTTCTGTTCGTTCTTTTCTTGATGTTTGTTTTATGCTCACTATTAGGCTAATATAAGCCAAAACACAAACTGTATATAGTTTACAAGTCAGTTATATATAGTCAATATCTAATTTATATATAAACTAAAACTAAAGTATATACAGTTTGTATGTCATTATGGAACAACCGAGATGCGAGCAATACCTTGCTGACACCTTAGTTGTAGCTGGTCTATTATTAGTTTATAGATATTTCGTCTACAAAGACAAAGCCTTTATGTCCGCGTCCAGGGTGCCATTCAGGTATAACCTTTTCGCTTTCAACAACTACTTTAACGTATCTTGCCGATACTTTTTCAAAGCTAACATTGTGAGTAAACACTCCGTCTTTGTCGTCTTGCTTCATTTCAGGTAGAGATTGCAAAGCTACTTCTTTGAAGTTTTGACCGTCTTCTGACACACTGACAGATATTGAGCGAGCATCAAATATCCAATCGCCCTTAACAACACAAGTGTTTACTGAAACAGAGCTAAACTCTGTGTTTGCTTTCAAGTCTATTGTTGCGTTCATGTTGCTACCTTGAAAACCCAGCCAACGTCCAGTTTTGTAGTTATTGTTACCCAAAGCACCATCAACCAAAGTCTTTTCGCCTTTATATTTATATCCGTTGCTGATAGGTTCGTTAAGCACTATTGGCTTTGCAGTGGCTTTGTTTACCTTTAGTTCAACAGACTTAACAGGCATTGTAACACCATTCTTTATGGTAGCATAAGTTATTTTTGTGTCTTTATCTACTTTGATTGTTTCTGTATATTTATTCGACTTTTCAGTAGGTTCAGTACCATCTAAAGTATAATATATAGGACTGTCGTCAAGAGTAGAAAGAGTTACGTCCAAAGTTCCGTTTTCTGTGTTTACTTCTACATCTTCTTTTGCCTCAAAAACATGCTTAGCATAGTTGTAGTTTTCAGCTTCATAAAGGTCAATAAGGCGTGGCAATCTACCTAAGAAGTCTTTATAATCTTTATGTTCTGGCTTACTCCATTGTATTTCTGATACTGCAGCCCAACGTGGAAGAACCATATATTGTGCGTGTGCAAAGTTAGGAACATACTCAGTCCATAGATTAGCTTGCACACCCTTGATATAGCTTTGTTCTTCTGGAGTCAATACTTTTGGCATTGGCTCATAGCCATACACTGTCTCAACAGGTAGATAACCGCCGATAGCCAAAGGTTCTTTGTCGGTATCTTTGCTTTGATAGTAGTCAAAATATAGATATGTGTTAGGTGTCATGATAACATCGTGGTGTTGTTTTGCAGCTGCTATACCTCCACCTTCACCTCTCCAAGACATCACAGTAGCATTAGGTGCAAGTCCACCTTCAAGAATTTCGTCCCAACCGATTATTCTTCTACCCTTAGAGTTTAAGAATTTCTCTGCTTGTTGTATTACGTGGCTTTGCAAATACTCTTCTTTGCTGTGCGATTTGTCTGCTTTTATTCCTAAAGCCTTAATCTTTGCTTGACATTTAGGACAGCTTGCCCATCTTGTTTTAGGACATTCGTCGCCACCAATGTGTATGTATTCAGAAGGGAATATTTCTATTACTTCTGCCAACACATCTTCAATGAATTTATAAGTCTCGTCATTTCCTGCGCAAAGTACATCTTCTGACACTCCCCACATAGTCCATACTTCGTAAGGACCACCTGTGCAACCAAGGTGAGGATATGCAGCCAACGCGCCAAGCATATGACCTGGAAGGTCAATCTCTGGAATAACAGTTATATGTCTTTCTGCAGCATATCTTACAATCTCTTTAGCATCTTCTTGAGTATAGAATCCTCCGTGTGGTTTGCCGTCATACTTTCCAGAGTTTTTGCCAATAACGGTTTCTTTACGCTTAGAGCCTATCTCTGTAAGCAAAGGATATTTCTTTATTTCAATACGCCAGCCTTGGTCTTCAGTAAGGTGCCAGTGAAACACATTCATATTGTGCATAGCCATCATGTCAATATATGTCTTCACTTCATCTACTGTATAGAAGTGGCGAGCAACATCGAAGTGAGCACCACGGTATGCAAATCTTGGTTGGTCTTTAATCTCTACTGCCGGAATAGCAACAGAAGATGCTTTTCCAAGAGGTAATGACTTGCGCAATGTTTGTATTCCATAGAACACTCCAGCATCACTACCTCCGACAATGTCAATGCCTTTATCAGAAACTGTTAGTTTATATCCTTCTTTATTTCCTATGTTTTCTGCATCAATAAGTAGTCTTATTACCTTTTCGCCTTCTTCATACACGTTTGTTATAGCAAGCTCCAATCCGGTAGCTTTCTTTACATACTCTGCCAAGAATTCAGCGTTTCGTTTTCCTTCTTCATGAGCATAAACAATCTTAACCTTACTGTCAATAGTGAAAGGATTGTTTTGTGTAACTTCCAAGCTGTTCACTCTAGGAACAATGTTGAAGTTAGCTGTTTTCTGTACGTTAGTGCAAGAAACTGCCAATGCAGCTATTGCAGCCAATCCCGTAACCTTTAGAAATCTGTTCATAATTTATTATTTATTTGTTGTTTGTTTTGTTTTCAGTTTTTATTTGTTTTCTTCGCTTGCGCAAAGTATATACAATCAACTTCTAAACCATATATAGTTCATTTCTAATTTATATATACTCTGCACCACAACTGTATATGGTTTACAAAAGCACTGTTATTTAGCTTTTTGTGCGTTAATCTCTGCCATGTGCAGAGTCTTATACTCTGGTTTAGACTTTCTTGTTATTTCGCTAGTCTTTATAGTTACAAGTTTGGTTTCGTTAGGCAGCAAATCGAAGTAGTTATCATTATATTCTGCTCCTTGATAAGGTGTTTCTATAAACAAGTCTTTAATCAACGACTTGCTCTTTACTCTCAACGTAAATCCACCGTCAAACACTTTCACTAGCTTTATATCTACCTTTTGGTTTGGAAGATTAAGGTCTTTTACCTTCGATAAGAATATATGTTTCTTGCTTAATACTCTGCCTTGTTTGTCTTTAAGCGTTGCAAGCAGGTATGAGAAGCTCTTATCCAACCCTATTGAAAGTTCTTCAATAGGTTTTTCCATTACCTTTTGAGTGTTGTTTTCTGCTATTTCTATGCCGTTAATAGTAGCTATATTCTTCAATTTCTTACCGTTAAAGTCGTAAGCCTCTATATCTACCTTCGCTCCAGATATAGTTTTCATGTTGTCATTACATATATAAGTGGCAAACTGACCATTAGTGACCTGCATAGTAACCATAAGTGGCTGGCAAACATCTCTCACATAATAATGCATAGCTTTATAGTTGTTGTAGTAATCAACGCTTGACCACGACACAACTGGCCATGAGTCATTAAGCTGCCAATACAGACTGCCCATACAGTAAGGACGATTCACACGGTGAGATTCTATTCCTAAACACATACCTCTACCTTGCATAACTTGATTTACATATACAAAGTCTTCAAATTTATTAGGAACAACATAGTATCTCTCCATATATTGCTTGATAACTTCGTTACCTATTGAGCTTTTTTGATGATGTTTCATCACTGCACTCTCTATATCCCAATCGCTCTCTTTGCTTGCAAAAGTTTTGATTGTTTTCATCTCTGGGAACGATTGAAAGCCATATTCGCTCATAAATCTTGGTATCTCTACTTGAAAACTTTCAAAGTCTTTGCGTCCGTACCATACACCCCAGTTGTGACTATCACCATCTAACCACGTATCTGGTCTTCCCCAAGTTGAGTAAAGAGGAGAGGTAGGAATGTAACTGTAATGAGGTGCGTACTTTTCTACTTGGTTTTTAAGTACATCATTAAATATCTTGTCGTATGCAGCAAACATACTTTGATGTTCTTCCTTAGTGTGTGATTTGTCTATTCCCCAATATTTCAGAGCCTCATCAATCTCATTGTTTCCGCAGAAGAATGCTATCGAAGGATTATTTCGTAGACGTTTGATGTTGTATTCAGCCTCTTTTTCTATGCGAGAAATGAATGTTTTGTCGGCAGGATAAGGAGTACAAGCAAACATAAAGTCTTGCCATATAAGCAAACCATTCTCTGCTGCCAGGTCATAGAAGTAGTCATCTTCGTAAGTTCCACCTCCCCACACACGTATCATGTTCATATTTGCAAACATAACATTCTTCATCAGCTGTCTGTGTCGTTCTTTTGTGACGAGTGGAAGCATAGCATCTTGCGGGATATAGTTAGCTCCTTTGGCAAAAAACGGCTTACCGTTTACCTCGAAGTAAAACATTTCTCCCGTCTTATCTCTATCTCTTACCAGTCTTACAGTACGTACTCCTATTCTTTCTTGTACTACCTTGCTGACTTCTTTACCGTCTACCGATAGCGTAAACACATATTTATAAAGGTTAGGTTGTCCCCATTCTCTTGGTTGCCATACCTTAACGTTGCTCAAAGTGTCTGTTATTGCGAGGCTGTTTTCTGCATCTTTCTTGAGTGTTATGTTCTTTTCCAAACTGCTTTCCAGCTTGTCTTTGAAGAAACGTTCTACTTTAAGCACTCCCTTTGTGTCGTTATCATATCGGCTATTGATGTTGTCTATCTTGATGTTTTCTATCCATTTGTCGTCAGACAGTGGTTTGTGTGCAATAAGCATAGTACCGATATCTGCCTTATTATAGAATTTCAACTTCACAGGTCGCCATATTCCAGATGTTGTTAGTCTTATACCCCAGTCCCAACCGTAGCTATATGGTGCCTTGCGTGTGAATATACTCATTCTTTTTTCGTGCTTATCGTTACCCTCAGGATAGTTGAATCCGTTGCTCCAATGTTGTCCTAACAGATGTGTTATAGGCGAGAAAAAGTTTACAAACAGTCTGTTTTCGCCTTCTTTTAGTAGTCCTGTCACGTCACATTTATGCTCAACAAACATATTGTCTGCACTCAAAATCTTAGAACCGTTAAGATAAACATCGCAATAAGTGTCAAGTCCTTCAAAACAAAGCAAGGTATGTTCGTTCTTCACATCTTCTTTGGTCAGATTGAAAGTGGTTCTATATTGCCAATTTTCATTCTCTATCCACTGCACAAGTTTTTCATTTTCTCCGTAATAAGGATGTGGAATAAGCTTATGGTCTATTAGCTCTTTATGAATACAACCTGGCATACTTGCTTTTCTCCAAACAGTATCTTTCGCGTTAGCAAACTGCCAATTACTATCTATTAGTATTGTTCTGCTCTCTCCTTTGGTTTGAGAGTAAATGCTACCCATGCTTAACGAAAGCATAAATGCTGTTAGCATGGTTTTGAATATTGATGTTTTCATAGATAAATATTGTTTTTCGGTCATAAAGATATAAAATACCTGCAAGCAACACAAGCTAACACAAGTTTTTAGTTTATATACAGTTTGATAATAAATAATATACAGTTAATAAATCAACTGTATATAGTCTATTTGTAAATTATAGACAGTTTACAAAAGGGCTATATATCATTATAAATCAGACACTAAATCGTCACAAAACAAAACACAAAGCGCATACGCCACCAAAAAGGTGTTAGTATGCGCCTTATATATATTTATATGCTACTAATATTTCATTCTTTACATCTTGTTTATAGCCTCTTTAGCTTTGTTTACAACATCGCTTTGGTCTTCAAACACAACCTTTAAGTCGTCAAAAGTGTTTAGTATTTGGTCTATCTTCTCGTTGTTTTTACCCTCTTTTCTTAATATTCTAATCTTTTCAAATGCTTGTATTCCATCTCTGAAACGCTCAAAACGTATAGAACTCATTCCATAAGGATAAATCATGTAAGTATCTCCTGCTGGCCAAGTGATGAAACGGCTGTCGTGAAGTGGCTTTTCCACCCAACTATTTAATGCCCATCTTAGGTATCCGTCCAACCTTTCTCTTGCGGCTCTCCAGCTTATCCATTCTGCTTCTACAGGGCTACTAAAAGTGAAAGTATTAGGACGCCCCTCAACACAACAAGTGTAATAAGTGCTCTTAAACCCTTTGTCTTTTCTCTCTTTAAGCTCATTTGCAGGGAAATTTTGGTTCATTGCTATGCTGTAATCATTCATATCTTTCATAAGTTCAGCATGATAGTTTCCCGCATAGGCTATCTTAAAGTCTTTGTCTGCTTCTTTTATCAGCTTGACAACAGATAGCATATCTTTCATTGGACGTTCGTCCATGGCTATGTGAGTAATCTCAAACCAGCCTTTTGTTTTAAGGTGTGAAGCAAAAGAACGTAGCATCGGTAGCCAAAAGTTGTTATATTCTGCATCGCCCGGCTTTGCACTTAGCTGTTTGTAACTATTGCTTGCCTCGTCAAAGTATCTGAATGACAACCTCCATGGTATCATTGAGTAGCAGTTTATTTGTTTGTCTACTCCAAGTTTCATCATATATTCCACCCATTTGTCGAATATATTATAGTCAAAGCTCCATGTTCCGTCTTTCTTTTTAGTCCACTTCACCATTGTGTCATACGCATCGAAGGTCTGACCATTCCATGGTTTGTAGATTATTGATGTAGTAATTGCTTTTCCACCAGCATTAGCATAGTGCTTCATTATAGGTGTCATCAGATTAAAGTGTTGTTTGCTGAATGGCTTAACTCCATAGAAACGCGACACAGCATAAGGATTTTGCCAAAGGTCAAGATGATAAGTCCACTCGGAAGGTAAAGGCAAAACTCTGTCAGTAACAGTTAGTTTGAAGTCAAGAACCTGCTTTACTCCTTTACCGTTTGTTACCACTATGTTAGTAAAGTATTCTCCTGCTTTGGTTTTTTGAGGTATATCCAACGTCAGCCAAACACATTGTGTGGTGTTAGCTTTTACTGTCATTTTCTTTATTGTGATGTCTATCGGGTCGGCAACTAAGACAGAGTCAAAGTCAGCCTTATTTCGTGTTCCGCAATAGCTATCTTTTTTAGAACCCAAATTGTCTGCAATCACGTATCTGACAAAACCTTTTCTGAACTTTGCGGGTAGTTTCTTGCCCTTTTCTTTGTCTAAAAATCTGTCTGTAACAAATATGTCTTTCACTTCTTTCTTTGCAGAGATGACAATCTGTGCCGATACTCTTTCGCCTCTCCACGCTGTTAGATGTATTTTATCAGATTGTTTGTCTTCGGCAAAAGGCACTTCTTTTGCATATCTGTTGTCCACACTTCCCCAAGATATTACAACATCTTTCTTTTGTTTGTTCCACAAATCTGTTCTTGTTGCTTTAGGGTTTGGCAGTTCTTTATATGAAGATTTTGGCTGAGAATATGCCACATTGCAAAACAATGATACAGCACATATGGTTGTAATCAAAGATATTGATTTTCTGTAAGAGAATATTTTCTTCATGTTCTTAAAAAGACTTTATTGTTTGTTTGTGTTTGTTTTTTGCCTTGACCATATATCGGCAACGCCCTGAAAACAAAGCGTTGCAAATATAGTGTTATATACTATACAAACTAATGTTTTAATTCTGTTTAGCAATTTAAGTTGTGTGAGATTACGAACCATACACAGTTTAGAAGTAAACTATATACAGTTAAAAAACAAACCATATACAGTTTACAAATAAACTGTATATCGTATGCAAAAAGGATAACATCTTTCTAGTTGAGAGCTTTGATTATCTGCCTATTACGTAATATTCTTTTAACCTCTGACTCTCTTTTAGCAGGTTGGCAGATACGTTTGCAATGTTGTGAAGTATTACAGTCAGACGTTCGTCAGTATCTACATTCTTCTTCCACAAGTCAGACACTAAAGATTGTGCTTCTTGTTGTGTCATTATCAAACAAACATCTCCCGAGGTGTTGAAAGTATTGTTTACTTGTTCCAAAACTCTACTTATCTGCAGGCAAATCTCTATATCCGACTGGCTAAGTCGCTTATCATAATGGTGAGCACCTAACGCAGAGATATACGAAAGCAGACTGTGGTTAAGGTAAGTAAGCAGATATGCCTGATTGAGCAACTTGCGCTTGCTCTTTGGTTCAAGAAACATACCCTTCCAAGCATTAGTCAGTGCGTTGTCAGCTTGATGTGCTGTGCGGCGATTATGATAATATATTTCTCCACGAACATTGGCAGTGTATATAGCATCAAAGTATCGTTTGTTTTTGTCAATAGCTGTTTGCAGAAGTTTAGGCAGGTTCTTATACTGCCATTCTGGCCATATAAAGCGCACAACAACAAAAGCAAGTATGGCACCAATAAGTGTGTCTAACACACGAGGTCCCATTACTGCAACCCCAGTTCCTGTTTGAAGGTCGAACGCAGCAACAACAAATATGGTAACGAAAATAACCGCATAAGAGTATCGCTTACGTAGCCAATAGAAGAAAGCAAATATTGATGAAAGCAAAAGGACTACTTGACCAGCAACAGTAGGCAGAAGACTTGAAAGGATAATACCAGACACAACCCCCACAAACGTACCTATTATACGTTGGAAAAGCCTTTGACGTGTGGCGGTGTATGACTGCTGACAAACAAAAAGTGATGTTAGTATAATCCAGTCGCCTTTCTCAATATCGAATATATTTATAAGCCCATAGCCCACAAGAAAGCATATAACAAGGCGCACGGCATGACGAAAACGAGATTGACTAACGTCAAACAAAGACAGTATTCTTCGTTTTAGCGGTGCAGGCTTATACTTTATTTCTTCAATTGGTATATGAGTGGTTTCTTGGTCGCTGTTTTCTAGCAGTTCGGTTATTCTTTTCAAGTTTTGAAAGAGTAGTGAAAGAGTTTGATGTTCACTATCTTTCTCGCTTTGTTCTAACTGTTTTTCCACCACAGCTTCAGTCCATTTTAACGATGTTGGTAGTGTAAACTTATTGCCCGTAAGCACAGTGTCGGCATAAAGTCTTATTGCAACAGATATTTCTTGCATCAGTTTGCCAAATCCCTCTATAAGGAGAATATTGTCGCTATACTTACTTAGCAGGTCATATCTTTGATGACTTGATATAACTCTTTCATGCAGTTGTTGCAAGAGTAGCCATTTGTTGAAGTAAGGTGTTAATCCTTCGAGCGACTTACCCTCTAGTTCTTCAAAACAATAGTATATAACTTGCTTTGAACTGTCTATGCTTTTGCCGATAGATATATTCTTTTCTGCCAGCGAAGTCCTTATTTTCTTCTGCTGGTCGGCTGTACTCGGAAAGAGAGTGGACTTTATATGAACGTATGCCGATAGATGTGTGAAAGCTGTAGCAAGCTGTTCTTTCAGCAAACGATATGGTCGCGCATATAACAGTGCAAGAGATATTGAGCCATACATAAGTCCACCCAAAGGCAATAGTATGGGCTGATAGTACCAAGGCTTTATACCTGTGCCAAGCATGGTGTATATAGACACGAGCAAAGCTCCGAAGGTTATGCCTTGATAGCGTGGACTTACTCCACCTAATAGTATAAGCGTGAAGGTGGTAACGGCTAATCCGAAAGCAAAAAGATAAGGGTATGGGCGGAGCAGTTCTACACACGTGCTGACGAAAAGAAAGCTGAGTATGGTAAGCACAAGAGTACGCAAACGCCCACGTGGGTGGTCATCACTCTCGGCAAGAGATGCACCTACCACCCCAAGAGCCAATGTTGTTCCCCAAAACGGCTGGTCAATTAGCACACAGGGAATAACAAGTGTGGCAATAGAAATGGTTACTTTCAGAGCCAAAAGATTATCTGGACGAGTCCAAAAAACGTTTATCCAAATATCTTGTATAGTTTTCCACAAAGAGATGAGATGTTTCTTCAATGCTTTTATCATCTTACTGCTGTTACTTTTGTTTTACACACTGTTTACAAACCATATAGAGTTTAGAAATAGACTATATATAATTTAGTTTCAAATTATATACAACTGACAAGACAACTATATACAGTTTGCAAGTCAGACATTATTGACACATTTCTAAATGCTGTTTTATGCGTCTGCAAAGTTAGTAAAAGGCTATTGTAATATCGCAACATATACACCATAAGAAAAGCATCAAAAGAAAAAAGCCTCTGTTGCACACCGTTTCAGACAGTGCAACAAAGGCTTTTTGTTTATGTATTTATATGTTGTGTGTTATACCAAATGAGAAATAAGTTCTTCTCTGTCGCCGTGAAGAAGGTCTATAACTGGCACCTCAACAAGTGTATAGCAACCCGGTTGTTGTTTGAATGTTGCACGTGCAGCACATACTAACACTTGGGCAGTCAATGCTGGATTGTTTATCTTCATATTAAACTCGAAAAGTTGATTCTGCGTTTTTCCCGACACACCTTTACGTACTAAACTTACACCGTGACCCATATCAAGAAGTGCATCAACACTACTTACCTGCTGAACGTGTGTTTCGTCATTCACAAAGTAAGCATCTTCTTTTATTCTTTTAGCCACATCTGCAATATCGTATCCGCTTTCTAGCTCCACATAAACCATACGACGGTGTATTCCTGTGCCAACAGGTATTGTCATAGACAATGCTGATTTAACTCCTTCAACTGCTTTCACAGCAACAGTGTGACCCATACTCATGCCGGGACCAAAGTTTGTATATGTTATTCCCTTAGGAGCAATTGCCTCTAACATAGTGCGAACTATCGAGTCACTACCTGGGTCCCAGCCCGCCGATATTATAGAAACTGCGTTGTGTTTCTTAGCTGCTTGGCTCAAACTTCTTCTAAGTTCCACGATGCCTGTATGTATGTCAAAACTATCTACTGTATTTATTCCCATAGAAAGATACTCAAGTGCATATTTCTCTACGCTACGTGTAGGAGTGCAGAGTATTGCCACTTCAACCCCATCAAGCTCTTTTATGTCCTTAACTACTTTGTATTGGTTTAGTTCTGATGGTTTGTTTTCGGCTCCAGAACGGCGAACTACGCCCGCAACTTCAAAGTCTGGAGATGCTTGTAGTGCTTCTAACACATACTTACCTATATTGCCATAGCCAACAATAGCTGCTCTTGTCTTCTTCATATATATCGCTTTTTTCGTGTTTATAATATTTTTTCCGACCGCAAAATTAACTACAAACAACAAAAAAATAATGCGCAAACTGTATATTTCTTAGCAAAAAAGACGATAACTAAATACAGTTGTTAAGCACATAAAGCTATCTTTGCAACATTATGATAGAGTATATTAAAGGACAAATAGCAGAGCTGACGCCTGCAATGGCTGTTATTGACTGCAACGGGATAGGCTATGGGGTGAATATATCACTAAACACTTTCTCTGCAATACAAGGAAAAGAGAGTTGCAAGCTGTTCATCTACGAGGCAATAAGAGAAGATGCACACGTGCTTTATGGTTTCATAAGCAAGAAAGAGAGAGAAATTTTCTTAAACCTAATATCTGTTTCGGGAATAGGTGGTAACACTGCAAGAATGATACTATCTGCACTGTCTACCTCGGAGCTTATAAACGTGATTGCAACAGAGAACGTCAGCATATTGAAGTCAGTAAAAGGTATAGGAGTAAAGACAGCACAAAGGATTATAGTTGAGCTGAAAGACAAGATTGGAAGTAGCGATTTGGGCGTTGATATGTCTGGCGTTAAGGTGTCGGCAATAGACCAACAAGCCAAACAGACACAAGAAGAAGCGGTGGCTGCATTGTCAGTCTTAGGATTTATTCCTGCTCAATCGCAAAAAGTGGTTACTGCAATTCTGAAAGATATACCTAATGCCACGCTCGAAGTGATTGTGAAAGAGGCACTCAAAAGACTATAACACAGGACTGAACAAACAATTATGCCAATAAAGAAGAACAACAATCCGTTTGCACACAAAGCAGGAAAGAAAGCAGGGAAAAAGAAAACTACGGGAAAAAGAATAGGCAAATCGAAACCTGAAAAAGCTTGCAATCAGCTCAATAGAAGGGTAAAATAGACACAAACAACATACTCTTAAACAGAAAGACACATCACATCTAATCTAAGATGTAAACCACTCAATCATACACTATATACAGTCGATTTGCAAACTGTATATAGTGTATTTTTAATTTGTATATAGTTTGAAAACAAAGTATATATAGTTTGGAAATCAGTTA
>JAUMWZ010000020.1:0-5417 GCA_030529405.1 Bacteroides sp.
TATGACTGACTTGCAAACTATATATAATTTGAAAATAGAAAAGGCTATACAATATTGAGATTGTATAGCCTTTTTCGGTTTTCGTATATGTATTTGGTTTTTATTCCTCTGTCTTCTTCACGAAAGTAATATCTGCAAAGAACTCTGGCAAATGGAAGTTTGGAGTAGGATTATCTATCGGATTCCACGAAACGAAGTGTGGATTAGACAGTTCGTCACCACATTTGTAGAAGTTTGCCTTTATTGTTTTGCCGTCAAGCGTCTCTATATTATGCTTAAAGAAAGCTTTGAATGGCACTATAAGCGATAGTTCCCAAGTCGTTTCCTCCTTGAGTTCGTCGAAAGACTTACTTCCTAACGACGACCAACGCTTAACCAATGAAGTCACATCTTTACTTGCACGCTCTCTGTTTTGTTTATCTTTTCCTGCCCCGATGAGTATAGTACCTATGCAGTTGCACTCTATGTTGTAATACACTCCGTCATTGTTTGGAATAGAGAAAAACTCAACACAAGAGTCAGTCCATACAGGGTCATTGTCTTCACTGTATTTAGCTCTTACGCTGCTTTCGCACACTTTGAAGTTTAGCAAAATAGAATCTGACGTATAAGCCAAACGTACCATAACTTTAGGCGTATAAGGATACTCCTTCCAGTTTGCATAGCTTATCTTCTCATAGTCTATCTTCTCTATGTCCATCAATCTTGACAAATCCGATACATCTATATTAGCTGCACTTACTTTGTTTATCTTCATATAATTGTGTTGTGTTTATTTGCTTTTAATCTATGTATATCCAACCTATCATCTGTCTTAGAACTGATATATAACAGTACCCACTAAGCGATGATTGTCTGCTTTGTTTGTGTTCACAATACGTGCTTTCTCCTTCGAAATTGTACCATATTGTGCCGCAGTATATGTATATTCTACTCCTGCTTTGAAGTTGCTTATGTTGTAAGTTAAGTCAATTCCCAGGTTGATTATACTGTCTACATTTCCTCCAACAGCATAAATTGTTTCTTGTATGAGGTCTTTCGATGTGTCCATTCTCTTTGCATAGCCAGCAAAAAGTCCTTTCTTCCACTTCTTACCGTGTACAATGTTCAACCAGTTATTGAAATATTTTATCGGAGTATATTCTCTTTCTCCGTTTTGTTTGTTTACACCTGTCACTCCAAATCCGCCCAAACTAGAAGTCTGTGTAAGATTAGATGCAACCAAACTCTTCATTCCTACAAACCAAATTGAGTTTGTATAACTTCCATATACTTGATAAGAAAGAGATGTAATGCGTTCATTTACCTTGTAAACACTTCCTTCTACCTTAGCCGTTGTACGTGGTTTTATCGACAACAGTAATGCTCCTGCACCTATTTTGAGGTTACCTCTGTTGTATTCCGTACCCAAATAGACCTCTGGTATAGTAGACTTTTTCAGGTAATCAATGCTTTTCTTCCCCTTGTTTATATCTGTTTCGTCTACTCCCAATGAAAGAAACTGCGACTGCCACACTATTGCTGTCATCAAATTTATGTTTCCTTTACTGAAAGAGTAATGTATCTGTGGAGCTCTGCTAAAAGGATTGAAGGGCGCACCAGTAGATAGATTAAGTATTTTCGGACTTACTCCTCCAAACAAAGGGTGCCATGTTTGCCCCAAAAGTAAGGTGTTTCTGTCTTTATTTAGTTTAATATATGCGTGTCTTAAACGTATGATTGAGAAGTTTGTTCCACTTCCCCTAAAGTCTACCTCAAGTTTAATTTGTGGAGAAAACCCTAATAGTTTCGGAGTTGTTACGTCTAAACCTGCTCTTGTATATAGCATATACAGGCTAGAGTTTGACTCTCCGTTGATGTCTTTTCCTGCTTTGTCTAGTTTCACTTCCTTAGGGAAAAGGCAGAAAAGTCCGTCTACACTCTCTGTGTTTTGTCTACTATTATAATATAAATCTCCTCTTATTTGCCCATAAAATTTATATGAATAGTCTTTCTTCTGTGCTGATGTTTTCACTGAAAACAAGCAAATTAACACTATTGCATATATAATCTTTTTCATTTCTTGCCTCCATTAAAGTCTTGCAAAATTACACAATAAAGCTGTAGCAACAATATTCCGCACAAAGAAAAGAGTTAATACAAAGAAATATTACCTACAACTGGCGTCATCTCCAATCTCTTTCGTTGAATTTGCTTTCTATTTTTTCCTCCAAATTGTCGGGCAAATTGTGAAACAAGTCTAGTCCTGTCATCTTTTCAATATCATCAACACTGACCGCTGTAGCTACATTTTTCTGCGTAAACACATATCCTATGCAAACGGTTTCTTTATCTGTTTGGCGCAATATGGCTTTGAAAAACTTTTCTGGCACACTTATTTTTCTTTTACCAATAGTTTTGTTCATCTCCTTATCAATAACGGGCCCGCACACAATGTATATCTCATCATATTTCTTTGCCCAATAGTGGCAACGTTCTTCCAGCTTTTTCCACCTTCCATTGTTCAATTCATTCTTTTGCGGACATATATTACTCATATAAAAACACTCTTTCATTGCCGTCTGACTCCATTTATTATCCATTGCAGGACACATATGCCCACGGTCGTAACCGCTATTAGAGTAGTCCTTATGTTCAGGACAATAACCCTTTACAAGAGGGTCTGCAAGAAATGTTTTATATCTGCTCACCTTTCCCGATGTGTTTTTCTTGGTCAATCTCCATGCTACCCAGTTGGGTATTTTGTGCTTTGAATTGTATGACGTTGTGTATGCTTTATGAAAAATTATTTGTTCGTTCTTGTTTGTAGAATATGCAGGCAACTCAATCATATCCTTTATTCGCCTTTCTTCCTGTTGCGAATTTACAGGCAAGGCGTATGCTGTGGCTGTCAAAACTATGAGCGTGTAAAAGGCTGATTGCAGTGCTTTTGTGTTTAATATCTTCATTTCTTACTTATTTGTTATGTTGTTTTCTGTCGGTTTGTGATGCAAAATTACAGCCTATACACATACTATGCAAAACATATTTATCAACAATCTGTTCATAGCTCACTGATGGTCTGAAAACAAACCATATATAATCAAGAAATAAACTATATATGGTTTAGAAACTGACTGTATACAGTTTGAAAATAGACTGTGTACGGTTTGCAAACACACTGTTTAAGCAAAGAAAAAGCCTCGTGCAGTGTTTGCAGAGGCTTTATTTTCTTTCTACTTATAGTTTATGTTGTATCTCGTTCTTAGGAAACCTTCTAAATCGCAACTGTTAATGTCAGTTCTAGATATTTTTCCGTTCTTTTCAATCAAGATGTAATGAGGTATTGCTGAAAATTTAAGTAGCTGTTTAATCTTGGTAAAGTCTACTTCTTTCAGTCTGTAACTTGTTTCGCCTTTCATGTGCATATTGGTAAACTCCTCATATCTGCTTTTTGGAGAGCCTTCATCACCTGTAATAAACACAAACTTGAAGTTTGGATTGTCTTTGTTTTCTTCTCTAAACTTTTGGCTTCTCTTTATAGCCGATATGCAAGGTCCGCAACCTGTAGCCCAAAAGTCTATTATAAGCTCCTTACCTTTGTTTTCTTCTATTATCTTGCTCAATATGTCTGCTCCTTCGCCTTGAGGTATGTCATACCACAAACTTTTATCTTCTGGGAACTTGTCTGTTAATATCTTCTTCAATTCATCAGCTAACACTGTGTTTGTTATGTGCTTTTTCATCTCGGCAAACATAAATTCTGCAATATCTCTATCATTACAAAGCTCTATCGACCTCTTAAAGTCTTGCACATTCAATATCTGAGAAATAAAAGAGTTTTCAATACCACAAAATTCTACTATCTTTTTATCTTTCAATATGTTTCTATTTATCAGTTTATTGAAATACTCTATCTGAGATTTCTTTTCTTGTTCTTGGCTAACAGGTTTATTCTCTTTTCCTTCATCAGATGTTTTTATATCCTTCTCTATTTCTTCATTTACTTTTTTATCAAACTCTTTGTATAAGTCTGGATACTTCTCAATCATTTTTCCAACCGCCCTTGTTTCTGCCATCAATTCAGACATACTAACCATCAAAGTCTTGCCTGCTCTTTCGTTAGCTTTGTTTAGTTGTTCTTCTTCGTCAGCAGTAAGAGCAATTCCTTTGTTCTTAACGAACTGATAGAAGCTAGTTTTCGGATATTTAGCTTCTACTTTATGTGTGTTTGCAGCCTCCTCTAATGGTGCGCAATATTTTAATCTATTGATAAACATATAAGCATTTGCTTGTGCAAGAACATTCTCATTGTCCATAGGAATATCCTTTAGAAAGTCGTAATAATCTGCTGGATAGTCAGCTTTTTTACCTTCAAACTTCCTCATAGTTGCATAGTCTAAAAGGTAGTATGCACGATTAACAACCTTGAAGTTGCGCATATATTTAGCCTCTTTCGAGTTTTCTCCATGTGTTTTACATATTGAGTCAATAAGTAAAGAATACTCTTTGAAGAAACCAGTAGCATATTCTATAAAACCTGGGGTATCATCTTTATCAATGTAAGTGCCCATCTTGTAGAAATCAAGTGCCATTACTCTATCTACATATTCTTGAATACGAGAGATAGAAGCCGTCTTACCTGCGAACTTGACTGGTGCTTTTTTATCTTTATTGTTAGACTTCTTTGCGTTCTCAGCAAAAATATTTAGGTCAATAGTAACATTCAGTGTTTCGTTAGGCTCAAGATAAACGGTAGTGAAATAATCCTTTATTCTGACTCCAGCTGTAAAAGGGTGTTGCAGTTGAATGTCTTTGCTGAACGTACCGTCATTGTTTATATCTATCAATATCGGATAAAAATCATTTCTAGAAGCATTGTTAATAAATACTTGAAATGTATTAAATCCAAGTTCAGGTTTATATCCATTTATCTTTCCTTGTAGTTTAGCCACTCCAGAAGTAAAGAATACATTACTGTCTGAAACAGTTTTACTTACCTTTTGCGCATTGATATTTAGCGACAAAGCAAGCATTATAAGCAAAAATATACTTCTCATATAGTGTTTGTTTGTTTTATTATCTGTGCAAAGAAAAGACTTTTTCCGAATTAAACAATCCACACACTCTCCTAAAGCATATTTCAATGGTTTTACAAACTATATATAATCAACTTTTAAGTTATACACAGTTTGAAAACTGACTATATACAGTTTGCAAGTTAGCTGTATATGGTTTGCAAATCAAATCTTGATGTTTGCTTGCAGAGATATATCTGCCTTACTTGATGATTGTATAAGGTCATTGCCCGAACCAATGTGGTTTCTGTCGAAATATCTTCTGTATCTGAGCTGTGAGAGTAATTGAATTTTGCTTGTCAGGTGGAGTTTCAAAGTGGAGTTTAGGCTTATGCCGTGACCAATGTATTGTTCATATTG
>JAUMWZ010000020.1:5517-16415 GCA_030529405.1 Bacteroides sp.
GGAGTTTCAAAGTGGAGTTTAGGCTTATGCCGTGACCAATGTATTGTTCATATTGCAGGCTGTTAATCATACCACGATTGAGCATATACAGTCGTGCGTCTGACGTTTGAGTATTGAAATAGCCTGCGGTGAGCAGTATTTTAGATTTGATTTTAGGTATCTGACAGTCTATGTGTTGCCACAATCCAAATCCTTTGTTACTGCCCTTGTCGTACGAAGAAAAGAGTTTAAGGTCGGCAATAGTAGATATATTTACAAATGGATTAACACTATGGTTGAAACCTAACCTTAGTGAGTGGTTATGTGTTGGTTTAGTGAGCTTTAGTTTGTCGTTTACTTTGATGTCACGCATCTTATTCATATACCTGTATTTAGCATAAAAAGATGTTCGTCTATTAACCGTATAGTCTGCTCTTAATATTGCTTCAAAGCCCGATGATGGTTTGCTGATGCGATATTTATTGGTTGTGAAGGCGAAATAATCTATTGACAAAGCGAAGTTCCAAGCAGATAATGGTGCAAAATTGACGTTCAGATATAATCCATTCTCTGCTTGCAATGATGAAGATTGTGCATAACTGCGACCAAACATAGCGTTATATTGAGGGGAATAGTATCTGTAAAGAAGTGATAAGTCAAGAGTTTTCATAGGTTGATACGTTAGTTTGTCGATGGTGGCTATTCCTTGTTTGCTTGCTGACAATTCTCCTTCAATAAACAGATTCTTTATGCGGTAAGAATAGTCTATACCTATGTTGAAAAAGTTTTTACCACTAATTGGGTTCGGATTATAGTTTGTTTTGCGGGGAGTGTAGTTCTTATCAAAGAAATAGTATACTGCTGTTGTGCCAAGAGTGAGCATACTTTTTCTGAAAGATATGTTTGTTCCAAACATCTGCTGACGAGAATTGTTGCGCATACTAACCTCATTGTGTGTGCGGTGTAAGCCCGATTTGTGTATAGACTGTATATTGCCACCAACTAATTTAGTATCAATCTGCTTGTTGGAATAAAAAGCAGACACATCAAGATTATTGTTAATTCTGAACTTCGATGCAAAGCCTTTGAAATAGTTGTATTCATCGGTGGAGGAGTGTTTAGTTATGTTTCTGCCGTGAAAGTCGAACAAATTGCTGTGAAAGTTTTTATTGCTGAAGCTAATGTTATCGACAACTAGTCCTTGACCAAAAGATAGTCTGTAATTGCCTAAAGCAAGTGTTCGGACAAACGACATATTGTTTATAAGCAGATAGAAAGAATAGTGGTCAAAGCCTTTCTTGTTGTGGAGGGCAAATAATGGTTCTCCTGCATCATTTTCAGCTGTTATTCCAACAGAAAACTTATCGGAATGGATGTAAGAATATTTTACATAGCTGCGAAACTGTGTACCTATGTATTTTCCAGTAAAACCCTTTCGCAAGTAAAGGGGTATATCAACTTGAGTAAGTATATTATTACTGCCTTTCTTAACTGTATATTGTTTGAAAGTAGACAATATACAGTTGTCATCTAAACTGTATTTACTTAGTGTGACAAATAATAATAGTTTTCTGGCAGTGTTATAATCTATTCCATCAATGAGGATAATCTCCGATTTGCTCTTTATACTTCCGTTTATTGCAATGTATTTTACTATGTTTTCTGCTATTTGCTTACTGATGAATGGAATTCTACATAGTTGTTCCACTGTTGCAGTATTGATATTAACAGGGTTGTTGATAAGTTCATAAATATCTGATAGATTGTTTTCTAACGACTCAATATTATGGTCGTTTTCATCGTTTATTATATGGTCTAAAGAACTCTCTAACACATCTTCAATATGTGTTTGACCGTAAGAATATGTGATATATGTCAGTGAGAAAACTAATATTGCAATGGTTCTAAATAATATTTTCATACGATGAGAAAGATATTTAATCATTACAATATGCTAAGTTAATTTAATAAGACAAATAACAGAGTGTATATGAGATATATTTATGTAATGTATTATACATTTGCGTCTATGAAAATCTACTCATACATAGTTGCGTTGTTTGTAGTGATGTTTTTGGTATCAGAAAAAGCATACTCGCAGGAAAAAGACAGTACAAAAGTGTATATGTATCCGACTGTTATGTATGAAGGCGAAAGAATAATGTATGTCAAACTGAGGGAAGTCTTTATATATCCTAAGCTGGTATTCAAAAACGAAAAACAACGAAGAGAATATAATAAGTTGGTATACAACGTAAAAAAGGTATATCCTATAGCTAGAGAGGTAAATAAAATAATAATAGAAACATACGAGTATCTGCAAACAATAGAGGATAAAAAGGAGAGAAGCAGACATATAAAAAGGGTTGAAAAGTCGTTGAAAGAGCAGTACACTCCTATTATGAAAAAACTAACCTTTAGTCAAGGAAAAATACTTATAAAGTTGGTTGATAGAGAGAATAATCAAACCAGCTACGAAATAGTTAAAGCCTTCATCGGAAGTTTTCGTGCAGGGTTTTATCAAGCATTTGCATCTATGCTCGGAGCAAGCCTTAAAAAGAAATATGACCCTGATGGAGAAGATGCAATGATAGAAAGAATTGTAACGCAAATAGAGATGGGAATACTTTAGTGTGTTTATCTATCTGTATAAAGGTTATAAACAATGTGTTTATAGACTGTATATGGTTTGAAAGTCAGCTATATATAGTCTATTTTTAATTTATATATAACCTATTTATCAACAATATATAGTTTACAAAAAACTCATCTATACACATTTTTTGGTATGTATATAGATGAGTTTTAGTATACATAATATACACTTACGGATAAAAAATTATTACTGTGATAAACAATAACGTTTTATTTACTTCATCTTCTTAAATAAATCCCATATAATTATCCCTGCAGTAACAGATACATTAAGAGAGTGTTTTGTTCCGTATTGAGGTATTTCCAAACACATATCAGATTTGTTGATAACTTCTTGGTCTACTCCTTTCACCTCATTACCCATTACTACTGCATATTTCTTATTCTTGTCTGGAACAAAAGAGTCTAACATAGTGCTTCCTTCTGCCTGCTCGGCACAACAAACATAATATCCCTTCTCTTTTAACTCGTCAATAGCGTCTGTTGTATTATCAAAATACTTCCAATCTACACTATATTCTGCTCCAAGAGCTGTTTTATGAATTTCTTGATTAGGAGGAGTAGCAGTTATACCACATAGATATATTGCCTCGATTAAGAAAGCATCAGAAGTGCGAAATACAGAACCAATGTTGTGCATACTTCTAATATTGTCCATAACTATTATTATTGGCATCTTCTTTTCTTCCTTAAACTGCTCTGTACTAATTCTATTAAGTTCTGTTATCTTTAATTTTCTCATCTGTGGTATGTATTAGTTGTAATTATAGACAATAGCTGTCAATATAATGTTGAATAGTTATTAAAAACTACTTCAAAATCTATTGAAAAAAAAGTGAGTTATTATTGCAAGCAAAATAAATAGATTTATATATAAAAACTTCATTGAATGAACAACAAAAATATTGAACCTATTTTTTATCAAGTAATAGACCGCTAAAAATGTATTGTCAATATAAATGTTCATATCGTATTATCAACAAGTTAGTTATAAACATCATGTTAATTACTTATATTTATATCACATTAAAACACTAAATATCAATCAAATAAGTTATATATATAATCTGTTAGTATGTATATATCTTATCAATAAAACTAAGAATATTGATGATAACAATAAAGCACTTTCTTTACCAACACAATTACTAACATTATCAACGTGCTATTATCATCATCATATATTTTCTCTTTAGATAATAAATAAAAGAATATATAATAATTATTTGTTGATGAGTGTGTGGAGAAACTCACACAATTTTTTTACTGCAATGGCTCTATGGCTAATTTGGTTTTTAATCTCATTGCCCAACTCAGCAAAGGTTTTGTCGTATCCTTCTGGTATAAACACAGGGTCGTATCCAAAGCCTTTTGTTCCTCGTTTTTCCTTTATTATTTCGCCTTTTATTATTCCTTCGAATAGATATTGTTTTCCGTCATAGATAAGTGCTATAACGGTCTTAAATTGTGCCTTTCTGTTTTCTATTCCTTTTAGTTTACAAAGAAGTTTGTTTATGTTAGCTTCTGCATCGTGAGATACTTCTTCTGCATAGCGAGCTGAACGTACTCCGGGTTCACCATTAAGGGCTTCTACTTCAAGACCTGTATCGTCTGCAAAGGTGTTTATGTTGTATTTGTTCTTCACATATTCTGCTTTAATCTTTGCATTCTCTTCTATTGTCTTTCCGTATTCTTCTATTTCTTCTGTGCAGTCAATATCTTTTAGTGATAATATATCTATACTGTTGCCAATAATTGACTTTACTTCTTCTAGTTTATGAAGATTGTTTGTTGCAAATACTATCTTGGTTTTCATCTTATTATTATATGTGTTGTTAGTTATTATTTACGAGCTGTTAGTAATTGTGTATAAAAAAAGTTTCCAAACTATATATACTCTTCATTCAAACTGTATATCATTTGAAATTGAAGTATATATGGTTTGGAAACAAATTGTATATAACTTGTAATTATATACTTTTTATGCGTTATGGCGTGTGTCTACGCCCATTGTGTTGTTATTTACCTTTTAGTTTGTCAAATCCTTCGCCATAAACTCCAATCACAGAACTTTGAGAAATGAAAGCATTAGGATCTATTGTTTTGATTAGTCCGAAAATGTCGTTCGACTGTCTTTTCTTAGCAAGCACAACAAGAACTTTTACGTTGTTTTTGCTATACCAACCTGTCCCGTCTAATACTGTAACTCCTCTTCCTGTCTTTGATGTTATCGCGTCAGATATTTCATCATATTTCTTTGAGAATATAAGGAATTGAACAGACTGACGATTGCTATTTACAATCCAGTCTAACACTATTCCGAGAATGAAAAGAGTAACAAAACCGAATATAACACGGCTAACATCGCCTTTGAATACGAAGTAACTCGAACCAATGATAAACACGTCGCAAATCATTATCATCTTGCCCAAAGAAATGTCTTTATACTTGTTTACAACAGCTGCAATTATATCTGTACCACCAGTACTTCCGTTCGAGTTGAATACTATTCCAAGTCCAGCACCGCATAGTGCAGCACCAATTATACACGCCATGAAGTCTTGACCTCTACCAAGTATCAGAGGTTTAACCATATTGTTGATGATAACTGTTTCTTTTGATGGAATGTAAGTATCTACAACATACTGGAAAAACCATAAGAAAAAGGTCATTGCAAATATTGCATACAGAGTTTTAAGACTAAAGCGTGGTCCTAAAATTCTAAATGCAAAAAGCATCAAAATAGCATTTATTACGAAGTTAGAGTATTGAACAGGTATGGCAGCACCATAGAATATAAGTGCAGAAATACCAGCAACTCCACCCGAAGTAATCTGATATGGGAGTAAGAAAGCAGACCAAGAAAAAGTGTAAATCATTATACCTAATGTTATAGGCAATAGATCAAACAAATCTTGCTTTAATACTTGAGTGTTGATTTTATATTTACTCAAATCTTTCATATTGATATTAAATTTATTAGATAACTACGTTTACAATCTTTTTAGGCACTACTATGACTTTCTTTGGTGCTTTTCCTTCAGTCCATTTAATGGCTCTTTCGTCAGAAAGTACGGCTTTTTCTATTTCAGATGCTTGTGCATTTGCATCAAACTCCATATTAAATCTTGCCTTACCATTGAATGATATAGTATAGTTTATAGTGTCTTCTTTCAAGTATTCTTCATTATAATCAACCCATTTAGCATCACATATTGTGGTAGTATTACCTATTGTGTGCCACAACTCTTCACAAACGTGAGGTGCAAAAGGCGATAATGTGATTAAAAGATTATTTAGTATGTCTTTCTTATGACATTGCATTGCAGAAAGTTCGTTTACACATATCATGAAAGCACTTATTGATGTGTTGTAAGAGAATGTTTCTATATCTCCTCCAATCTTCTTAATCAACTTGTGAAGTGACTTTAATTCATTTTTAGATGGTATATCGTTTGTAACTAAATAATTATTATTTCTGTCGTAGAATAAAGACCAGAACTTTCTAATAAATCTATGAACTCCGTCAATACCATTAGTATCCCAAGGCTTAGACTGCTCTAATGGACCCAAAAACATTTCATACATTCTCAGTGTGTCTGCACCATATTTTTCTACAATCATATCAGGATTGACAACGTTATACATTGATTTACTCATCTTTTCTACTGCCCAACCGCACACATACTTATTGTCTTCTTCCAAAATAAACTCAGCGTTGTTGTATTCTGGTCTCCATTTCTTGAATTCTTCTATATCAAGTATGTCGTTATGAACTATATTCACATCGACGTGTAATGGAGTTACATCGTAGTTTTCTTTTAGATTTAGAGATACGAATGTATTTGTGTCTTTTATACGATATACAAAGTTACTTCTTCCTTGTATCATACCTTGGTTTACGAGTTTCTTGAATGGCTCGTCACAATAAGAAGCACCTATGTCGTGAAGGAACTTATTCCAAAAGCGAGCATATATAAGGTGTCCTGTTGCATGTTCTGTTCCACCGACGTATAAATCTACATTTTGCCAGTAAGCATTTATCTTTTCATCTACAAGGGCATTGTTATTTTTCGGGTCCATATACCTTAGATAGTATGCAGATGAACCTGCAAATCCGGGCATAGTGTTAAGTTCTAATGGGAAGATAGTCTTATTATCTATCTTTTCATTGCTTACTACACAGTTGTTTTCAGTATCCCATGCCCACATTTTAGCGTGACCTAATGGTGGTTCTCCGCTTTCTGTAGGTAAGAACTTATCTACTTCAGGAAGTTCAAGAGGTAGATATTGTTCGTTTATTGTATATGGTGTTCCTTCTTTGTAATATACAGGAAAAGGTTCACCCCAGTATCTTTGGCGTGAGAATATAGCATCTCTTAGTCTAAAGTTTACTTTAATTCTTCCCAATCCGCTTTGTTCTACGAATTGTTTAGTTTTTTCTATCGCCTCTTTTACTGTTAGTCCGTTAAGAATAAGTTTACAGCTGCCTTCTTTTTCTTTTACAGGCGAGTTGCACACTATACCTTCTTTTGCATCATAGCTTTCTTGGCTAACATCGCAACCCTCTACAAGTGGTACGATATTTAAGTTGAAATGTTTTGCAAAGGCATAGTCTCTGCTGTCGTGAGCAGGTACAGCCATGATTGCACCTGTACCATATCCGGCAAGAACATAATCACTAATCCAAATAGGAATGTTATCTCCTGTCATCGGATTTATAGCGTATGCACCTGTAAATACTCCGCTTACATTTCTGTCTGATATACGTTCTCTTTCTGTTCTCTTCTTTGTTCTTTCAAGATATGCTTCTACTTCTGCTTTTTGTTCTTCTTTTGTTACTATTTGTACAAGCTCACTTTCGGGTGCAAGTACCATAAATGTAACTCCGAATATAGTATCTGCTCTTGTTGTAAAGATAGTGAAATCTGTGTCAGAGTCTTTCAGTTTGAATTTTACTTCTGCTCCTTCGCTTCGTCCAATCCAGTTTCTTTGTGTTTCTTTGATAGATTCTGTCCACTCTATTGTTTCCATTCCGTCTATCAAACGTTGTGCATACGCCGACACACGCAAGCACCATTGTTTCATTTTTTGTTGAACAACTGGGTGTCCGCCTCTTTCACTTACTCCATCAACAACCTCATCATTGGCAAGAACTGTACCTAATTCTGGACACCAGTTTACCATTGTTTCTCCAAGATATGCTATTCGGTAGTTCATTAGCAGTTCTTGTTGCTCTTTTTCGCTCTTACTATTCCATTCTTGTGCAGTAAAGTTTATTTCTTCAGAGCAAGCAACATTTATTCCGCAGCTACCTTTTTCTTGGAAGTGTTTTATTAGTTCTGCTATTGGTTTTGCTTTTTGTTCTTCGTTGCAGTAATAGCTTTCAAACATCTTAATGAAAGCCCATTGTGTCCACTTATAATATATAGGTTCGCAGGTTTTTATCTCTCTGCTCCAGTCAAAGCAAAAACCAATTTTGTCTAATTGATTTCTATATCTTTCTATGTTTGTTTTTGTTGTTACCTCAGGGTGTTGTCCTGTTTGAATTGCATACTGTTCAGCTGGCAATCCGTATGCATCATATCCCATTGGATTTAATACATTATATCCCTTTAGTCTTTTATATCTTGCATATATATCTGAAGCTATATAGCCGAGAGGGTGTCCAACATGGAGTCCTGCACCAGAAGGATAAGGAAACATATTGAGTACATAGAATTTTTCTTTACTACTATCTTCTCTTACTTGATAGGTTTTGTCGTCTTCCCATCTCTTTTGCCATTTCTTCTCAATCTCTTTGAAGTTATACTCCATACAGGTATATTCTTATAGGTTTATTATATATAATAATTGTGTTGCAAAATTAGGTTATTATTTTAAGATACTTATCATAGATAAGATGTTTTATATTATCTATTTGTCAGTATTGTTTTTGTCTTTTTGCTCTGTCTATCACGTGTTTCCAAATGATATACGGTTTAGATGTGGAGTATATACAATTTAGATGTAAACTGTATATATTTTATTTATCGACTATATATGGTTTGCAAAACCATTTTATATAGATTTAATATCTTCTCATAATACTGTTAGTTTCTTCATAAAATACATTTACTTTGAACCAACGATTATATATTGCTTCAGCAACATAGAATATTATGAAACCTGATATCACTCCAGCAATTCCGTCTATAAGATAATGTGCTTGTATGTAGACTGTTGCCCCGCAAAGCAGTAGATATAGTGGCAAGAGTAATGCGAACATAATCTTATTTCCTCTCCAAGACATAATCATAAGAATGGTAGACACTCCGATGTGTGAACTAGGAAAAGCTGCAGTTGGTCGTTCGCCTGCTTGCTGAGCCTGACCCACTAGCTTATAGAACAAGCCGTCTTCATATCCAGGTGCTTTTAGCATTGTGAACTGATTTTCGCTGAAATAATTTCCTATTGCAGGGAATATTCCTTTCTGAGCATTATCAACTCCTATCACGTCAAAATAGAACTGTGGTCCAGACACAGGAAGGAATATGTATATGAAATAGTATATGAAAAACGAAGTTATTAGTATGAAACTTACCTTTTCAAAGCCTTTGAACTTGGCTAAGAAATAGTATGCACACACAACAAGCATCATGGGATAGTAAAAGAAATATCCCATATTCAATGCCTCACTAACCATTGCTTGCGGATAGTTAGCAGAAAAGGTCAAAGCGGGCTGTGAATTGAAAAGGTGTTGTTCGTATCCGGCAAATACATGGTCAAGATTTTGAAACAAACGATTAAACTCATAGGTTTCCGGATACCAATAAGACAGCAACGAAAGCTGAAAGCCTATTCTCACAAAAGCCATTAACTTGCTCGGATAGTAATGAAAAACGAAAGCCAAGAATATAGTAATTCCGAAGATAATACCCCTTGACACAATCATCTTTTGCATAGTTTCAGCGTTTCCAATGAAGATGAACACCAAAACAAGGGTTATCAATCCGTATATAAAACTTGCTTTCTCTACAGCAAAAAGACCGCCTCTGTTGTCTTTTTTATCTAATATATCTAATCTTAAAGCCATTTGTTTTCCTTATACCAGTTTATTGTTTCTTTCACACCTCTTTCTAGGTCATACTTTGGATAGTAGTTTATATTCTCCATACAGTTGGTTATGTCGCATCTCCAGTTACGTTGTTTCATTATTTTATACTTATCCATGTTCAGCGTACTGCTCTTGCCTTGCAACTTGGCTATCTTTTCTGCACAGAAAGAAATAGCTTTCAACACAAACAACGGACACTTAATTCTGATGAGAAACGGATTGCCCAACTCTTTTTTTATTAACTCCGAGAAAGTTTGGCTTTCATACACATTGCCGTCACTAATGAAGTATGAGCGACCAATGATGTTACTTTCTATTGCACAAAACACAGCTTGCACAACGTCTTTAACGTAGATGAAAGTCAAGTCTTGACGTTTCAGTCCTGCAATAAAGTCTATGTGGTTCTTTATTGATTTAGCCATTAGGAAATAATCTCTCTCTCTTGGCCCGTAAACTCCCGTTGGACGGAGTGTGATATAAGGAAAATCTGTTATCGATTCTATATATCTCTCTGCCATAAGTTTACTTTTCCCATATTCAGTGTTAGGCTGTGGTGTGTCTGTGATATTTATAGGTGTATAGTTTTTTTCTCTTATTGGTCCATATACGCTAAGACTGCTTATGTTTACAAACTTATCAGGCACCATGTTGTTTTCTATCAGACAGTCTATAAACTGTTTTGTTTGCAGATAGTTCACATCATAAAATTCCTTCTTGTTTATGCACTTTGTCACCCCCGCACAATGTACAATATAATCAAACTTACCTATGCTTGCCTTTATTTTGCTGAACTCTTTGTTAATGTTTTCTTTATTGGCAAAGTCTAGTTCTATGAAGTTTATCCTGCTGTCTGTTAAATATTTCTTGCTACTTGTAGCACGAATTGCAGCATAAACATTGTGTCCTTTGCTTATGGCTTCTTCAACGATGAAACTTCCTATAAAGCCACTTGCACCGGTAATCAAAATATTACTCATTTCAGTTTCTTCTTACTTTAGTTCTAAACTATATATACTCCGTTTTTAGACTATATATACTTTAGTTTCAAACTGTATATAGTCAGAAATCAAATCATATACTATTAAAAATTAAATGATATATGCTTAAAAACGTAGTGATATACAGACAAAAGTAAATCAAATAATTGAATTATTGACTTTTAATAATT
>JAUMWZ010000021.1:0-11401 GCA_030529405.1 Bacteroides sp.
GACACAAACACAGAAGTATATACGTCATAAAAATAAACAATATATAGTCTGCACACAAAGTATAAATAGTTTGAAAGTTGAGTATATACAGTTGATTCGCAAACTGTATAGAGTTTGTAAAACGTATGTTATAAGGCTAAAACTAGGCATAGACAACAAAAGAGTGGAACAATAAATAAAAAAACGGAGAGCATCTTTCCGTAAGAGTAAAGGATATTATACTTTTGCACTAAACAACGATTTGGCTGATGAACCTAATTATAGACATAGGAAACACAAAAACAAAGATTGCACTTTTCAGCAACAATGAAATAGTCCACCACGTGAGCTATTTTAATGCCGAAACAAGCAATATTGCCGAAGAGATTAAACAAGCAAAAGCAGACAAAGCAATAATATCGGCGGTAAGAGAAATAGACAAAGAGATTGAAAAGGCAATAGAAAACAAAGGGATAGAGTGCTTACGCTTCGACCACGAAACCTGTGTTCCGGTGAAGAATAAATACAAAACGCCCAACACCTTAGGATATGACAGACTTGCATCAGTGATAGGCGCATACTCAAACAATAAGGGAAGAGACATACTCGTAATAGACGCAGGAACTTGTATAACATACGATTTCATCAACAAAGAGGGAGAATTCTTAGGAGGTAATATATCGCCCGGAGTGGAAATGAGATTGGAAGCAATGCACACAATGACTAGCAAACTGCCAAGAGTAGATAAGATAGGCGATGTGCCAAGTATGGGATACGACACAGAAACAGCCATCAGAGCCGGAGTGATGAAAGGAATAGAGTATGAAATAAGAGGATACGTGGAAGAAATGACAAAGAAATACGGCGATGTTTTATGTTTTTTAACTGGAGGAGAACATTTTTCTTTTGATACGAAATTAAAAAACACCATATTTGCAGATAATTTTCTCCTGATTAAGGGGCTAAACTATATTTTGAATTATAACATATGAAAAGGCTTAAAGTAATAATGATATGCGCAGCAGTGACAATGCTGTACGGACAACTCAATGCACAAAACAACACAAACTCACCATACACTAGGTTGGGACTAGGAGAATTGGCAGAAAAAGTATCTGCAAGCAGTGCGGCAATGGGTGGGTCTGCAATAGCAATAAGAGACAGACAGCACATAAACACTCTTAACCCTGCATCATATTCTGTTGTAGATTCAATGACGTTTATGCTTGACGGAGCAGTCAGTATGCAAACAATGAAGATATACAACAACCTGAATAAGTTTAGAGCTAATAATTCAAGTTTTGACTATCTAAGTATGCAGTTTAGGTTGGCTAAAAGACTCGGAGTTAGTTTAGGACTACACCAGTATGCCAATACAGGCTATAACTTCAGCAGAACTGAAGTGGCTAAAGCAACACCGGGAGTAGATGCTGACCAGCTGAAATATATGAAAAGATTTAACGGAGAGGGAGGCTTGAGAGAAGCATATATAGGACTTGGATATGCACCCATAAAGAATCTGTCTGTTGGGGCAAGTATATCTTACCTCTGGGGAGACATCACTAGAAACCTTGAAAATATATACCCTCAAGGCTCGGTGGCATACTCTTACAAAAACACTGTGAACACTTCTATCTCTGACTATAAACTAAACTTCGGTTTGCAATACACAATACCGTTTAAGAAAATAGAAGGAATAACAATAGGGGCTATATACTCGCCAAAGAAAACATTAAACAACGATATTGAAAAGATAACAATTATAAACCAAGGTAACATTGAAAAACTTTCTGCAAATATGCACATACCGACAACATACGGAATAGGTTTGAGCTATAAGAAAGACTATAAACTGACAATTGCAGCAGACTATAAGATGCAGAAATGGGGAGAAATAGGATACACTATTAACAGTAAAGAAGAAGACTTTAATAAGACCTTTGCAGAAACAAACCAATTCAGCGACTCGCACAGAATATCTTTAGGAGCAGAATATATACCTAACGTATATAAGAGAGGATACTTGTCAAACGTAAAATATAGATTTGGATTGTATTATAACACTCCTTACTACGCAATAAAAAGTCAAAAAGCACTTGATGAATATGGTGTTACGTTCGGATTCGGATTGCCTTTGCCAAGAACAAAGTCTATTTTGAATATCAGCGGACAATATGCACACCAAAAAGCAAACGGAGCAAACTTAGATAGTCAAAATATTTTCAAAGTAAGCATAGGAATAACCTTCAACGAAAGATGGTTCTTCAAGAGAAAAGTTGATTAAGACTAAGAAATAGGAAAAATATAATAGTAATAAAATAATTGAAAGGGAAAATGATGAAGACAAGAAAGATTATAGCAACAGCAATGTTGTTATTGGGAGTGAGCTTTGTGGCTAAAGCACAAGAACAACAAAACTTAGACTCTATATGTAACGTAAACATAAGCATAGCACGCGAATCTGTAAAAGCAGGTAATCTTAAAGATGCATACGAACCTTGGAAACTTGTAATGAAGCATCGCCCTACACTACGCTACTATTTATATACAGATGGTTCTAAAATCCTAAAAGGTTTCCTTGAAGGAATAAAAGATAGAAACAGTGCTGAATATAAGAAGTACTTCGACGAACTTATGGCTTTACACGATAAGAAAATTGAAGTAACTCCTGTTTTCATTGAAAAAGGAACAAAAGGTGTGCCTTCTGTAGAAGAAGCCTTAGGAGCAAAAGCAGTAGACTACTTAATGCTTGCGCCGAAAGCGGAACTTGACACAGCCTACAATTGGCTAACAAAGTCTGTTAATTCTGCTAAGGAAGAATCATCAGGACAAGTATTGTACTTCCTTTTACACACTTCAGCCAACAAGATAAAAGTTAATGAAGCACACAAAGAACAATTTTTGCAAGACTTCCTAACAGTAAGTGGCTACATCGACACAATGATTGAAAACGCATCAAGCGACCAAAGAAAACAAGGACTTGAACAATTAAAAGAAAGTACACTAGCTATATTCGTGGGCAGTGGTACAGCTAATTGCGAAACACTTGAAAGCATATATTCTTCAAAAATAGAAGAAAACAAAGACAATCTAGAGTATTTGAAGAAGGTAATAAGCATTATGGGAGCCCTAAGATGTAAAGACAGCGAAGCATATATGTCTGCATCTTACTACTCATACAAAATTGAACCAACAGCTGACGCTGCTATGGGTTGCGCTGCACAAGCCTACAAAAAGGGCGATGTTGAGGGAGCTATCAAGTTGATGAATGAGTCTATAGAACTTGAAACAGAAGCAAAAGCAAAGGCAGAAAAGTCACATATTGCAGCAACTATGCTTGCAGGAGTGAAAAGATTTGCAGCAGCTAAATCTTTCTGCTATAAAGCTATCGAACTAAATCCTAATTTTGGAGAAGCATATATACTACTAGCAAATGTTTATGCATCTAACCCTAACTGGTCAGATGAACCTATATTAAACAAATGTACTTATTATGTAGTCCTTGATAAACTACAACGTGCAAAAGCAGTAGATAGCAGTGTGACAGAAGAAGCTAATAAGCTAATCGGAAAGTATTCAGCATATCTTCCGCAAACAAAAGACCTGTTTATGTTAGGTCACAAGAAAGGAGAAAGAATTACTATAGGTGGTTGGATTGGAGAAAGTACAGTAATTAGATAAAATCTGTATGTCTACAGACAAAAATATTGAACGTAGTTTGCGCTCAAGCATAGGCATAGCAATCGTATTGTGTACGATTGCTATGCTTGTTTTCTTTCCATCGTGCAACAGAAAGGAGAATCAAAGCACAGTAGAAGTATTGGAAAAAGATTCAATAGCTACTATGAGTACTTTGGGAATAGAAAGCTTTATTTCAGATTCAGGAGTAATCAGATATAAAATAATAACAGAAGAGTTCAACGTATACGAGAAAAAACAACCAAGTTATTGGGCATTCGAAAAAGGAATATACTTAGAACAGTTTGATACTCTAATGAATATTGATGCAAAAATTAAAGCAGATACAGCATATCACTATGACAAAAAGAAGCTGTGGAAGCTCATAGGAAACGTAAACATACAAAACAGAGAGGGAAGAATATTCACAACCGACTTGCTATTTTGGGATCAAGTAACGAGGAGAGTATACACTGACCGACCACTAAAAGTAGAAGAGCCGACAAGAATAACATACGCCAACGGCTTAGAGGCTAACGAACAGCTTACAGAATGTGTATTCAAAAGCATTAGCGCAATAATAGACGTGGACGAAGATATGATGACAGCAAAGAAAGACACTCTTAAAACAGACACAATATCTAATCCCGCAACTACAGGGCGAACGACACTCAACAACAGTGTCCAACAAAACAAAGACACCATAACAAGTCAAAGAAGCAGGTAGATATGGATACATATATATATTTATTTATAGCAATTGCACTTTCAGCCTTTTTTTCAGGAATGGAGATTGCTTTCATTTCGGTGGACAAGCTACGACTTGAGATGAGCAAAGATGAAGGAATAACACATAAAATCCTATCTGTCTTCTTCAAAAATCAGAACGACTTCATATCAACGATGCTTGTTGGAAACAACATCTCTCTTGTGGTCTACGGTATACTAATGGCAAGGATTCTCACACCATATATAGTTTCCGACTACATTCAGAATGATTTCGGAGTAATGCTTATACAAACTGTAATTTCAACGTTAATAATTCTCATCACGGGTGAGTTTATGCCAAAAGCATTATTCAAAATAAATCCGAACAAGGCACTTACAATCTTTGCTATACCACTGTTCATTTTCTATGTAATACTATATCCAATTTCAAAGTTTACCTCTATAATGGCTCAGATAGTTCTGAAGATTTTCAGAGTAAAAACTACTGAGGTAGACACACAAAAGGCTTTCACTAAGGTCGATTTAGACCATTTCATACAAACAGGGATAGATAGTGTTGCGAATGAGGAAGAGATAGAAAACGAGGTAAAGATATTTCAAAATGCCCTAGACTTTTCTAACATTAAAATTAGAGACTGTATGATTCCGAGAACAGAAATAGTTTCTGTGGAATTCGACTCAACAACAGACGAGTTGAAAAATAAGTTCATTGAATCTGGAATTTCTAAACTGATTGTGTATAAAAATGACATAGACAATGTCGTGGGGTATATTCACTCTTCCGAGATGTTCAAAAGAAATGAGAAGTGGCAAGATGGCATTAAGCAACTGCCTATAGTACCAGAAACAATGGCAGCAAATAAGCTTATGAAGACATTTATGCAGCAAAAGCGCACAATAGCAGTCGTTGTAGACGAGTTTGGAGGAACATCTGGTATTGTTTCGTTAGAAGACTTAGTGGAGGAAATATTTGGCGATATTGAGGACGAACATGACACAAACAACTATATATGTAAGCAAACGGGCGACAATGAGTATATACTTGCAGCTAGGTTAGAAATAGAGAAAGTCAATGACACGTTCGACATCGGCTTGCCTGAGTCTGACGAATACATGACAGTAGGAGGCTTTATTTTGAATAAATATCAAAGTTTCCCGAAAGTCAATGAGATAATAAAGATTGACAAGTTTAGCTTTAGAATAATAAAGGTTACATCTAACAAAATAGAGCTTGTCAAACTAAAAATAGTAGAATAACAATCTGTTTGTAAAAAATATAGACATTAAATTATAGTTGTATTAACTGTAATTTGTATCTTCGCACTTGCAATTTGTAGATAGTATAGAAAAATAATAAGTAAAATAAATATAAAATGGCAACATTACAGAAGATTAGATCAAGAGGTGTCCTTATTGTTGTTGCAATAGGTCTTGCCTTATTTGCGTTTCTTGTAGGAGATGCTTGGAGAACTATGCAACCACACCAGATAGGTGATGCAGTTATTATTGACAAAGAAAAGCTCTCAGTCCAAGACTTACAAAGAATTACTGAGGACTATGTAGAAGCAATAAAGCTAGTACGAGGTGATGCAGCATTAACAGAAGAAGAGTTGGCACAAGTGAGAGATGAGGCTTGGAGTAACTATGTGAACAATGTTCTTATAGAGAAAGAAACATCTAAACTTGGACTAACAGTTACTGACGAAGAGTTTATCAACATTCTTCAAGAAGGCAGTCACCCATTGCTAAGACAAACTCCATTCGTTAATCCTCAAACAGGTCTTTTCGACAGAGACATACTAAACAACTTCCTTGTTGAGTATGAGTCATCTAAGAACAACCCTAATTTAGCAGGCTCTATGGCTCAATACGATGCTATCCACAAGTATTGGAAGTTTGTAGAAAAGAGAATTAAAGAAAACCTATTGGCAAACAAGTATCAAGTTCTTATTGCTAATTCAATTCTGTCTAATCCTAACGAAGCTAAGAGCTCATTTGATGCAAGAAACAAGCAATATAATCTGAACTTGGTTGCTATACCATATAGCGCAGTTCTAGATTCTGCTATCACTGTTTCTGACAAAGAGATTGAAGAACTTTACAACAAGCGTAAGGAAGAGTTTAAGCAAATAAACGAAACCAGAGACATCAAGTATATTGACGTTATTGTTACTGCAAGTGCAGAAGACAAAGCAGCCATTGAAAAAGAAGTAGCAGACGCCACAGAGCAACTAAAGGCTGGAGAATTAGAATATTCATCAATATTGCGCAATGCTAAGTCTACACTTTCTTACAGCAACCTAAGCGTTAGTAAAAACGTGCTACCTGCTGATGTTGTAGCAAGACTAGACTCAGTTAAGTCGGTAGGTCAAGTTTACGGACCATACTACAATAGCACAGACAACACGATAAACAGCTTCAAACTAGTAGGCAAGGAAATACTTCCTGACTCTATTGAATACAGACTTATCACACTGCAAGACCTTGATTCGAAGAAACTTGCTACTCTTACAGACAGCGTATTCAACGCAGTTAAGGGCGGAGCAAACTTTGAAGATGTCGCAAAGAAATATGGTCAAACAGGCAAATCTATATGGATTTCTGCTTCTGGCTATGAAGGTCAAAGAATAGACAATGAAAACTTGAAGTTTATCAACTTATTGCACAAAACACCAGCTAAAGAGGTTGTAAAATCTAACATAGGACAAACTTCGGTTGTTCTTCAAATACTTTCTAAGAAAGCTAATAAAGAAAAGTACAATCTTGCAATAGTAAAACGTCCGGTAGAGTTTAGCAAACAAACTTACAACTCTGCATACAATAAGTTTACAGAATTCATTGCAACAAACAACACAATGGATAAGATAAACGAAAAGGCAGAAGAAGCAGGATACAAACTACTAGAAAGAAAAGACCTACAAAGCATAGAACACACAATAGGTGGTGTTAAGGGAAGTAAGGAAGCACTAAGATGGGCATTCCAAGCTAAAGAGGGTGCTGTTTCTAACATCTACGAGTGTGGTAACAACGACCACATACTAGCTGTTGTTGTTGAAAGAGTAAATCCTAAGGGATACAGACGTCTTGAAGATGTTAAAGACATGCTTGTGGCAGAAATACAAAAGAACAAGAAAGCAGAAAAGATTGCTGAAATGTTCAAAGCTAACAATGCGCAATCGCTAGAACAATATAAGACTTTGTCAGGAGCAATATCTGACTCGCTAAGACTTGTAAGTTTCAACGCTCCAGCTTATGTTTCTGAGCTAAGAAGTAGTGAGCCAGTGTTGAGTGCATTCGCATCTGTGGCAAAAGCAAACACTATCAGCAAGCCATTAAAAGGTAATTCTGCTGTTATTGTAGCATCTCTTGTAGGCGAAGAAAGCCAAAACGAAGAGTTCAAACAAGAGGACGAACAAAAGTCTATTACAGAAAGAAACGTTAGAATAATAGGCAGAACGTTGCTTATAGACTTGTTCCAAAAAGCAGACATTGAAGACAACAGATATATGTTCTTCTAATAAGGCATATAAAAAGATAATAAAGGCTCGGAGAGTAATGTATAATTCTCCGAGCTTTTTTATTTGTGTAAGTCAGACATTATTTTCTCCCTCACACCATTACAACATCACTCCCGTATATGTCTATGACAGTTTGGCGAAACGCAGACATAACTTATCCTTGTTCAATCAAAGAGTTCAGTCATAATTTCAAGTAAGAACAAAGTCTCTATATATAATACTATGAAGATTATAAAGAAGATACTCTTTCATTACTACACACATACACAAATAGACTATATACACATACCGCACCAACAAAAGAAAGTTTCTTTCGCACATCACGCATTCCTGCACACAACCATAAGAGATTCATCTTTCTCAGTCCACACACCCACCCCCTAGCCATACACATACGGTTTAACCACCGCGCACGATCATTTTGTAATCACACACACTGTCTCCTAATAACTATATACACTTGACTTACAAACTATATATAATCTTGACGCAAACCATATACAGTTTAGTTGCAAACTGTATATGGTTTGCAAATCGGTGATATTCATTCAACAAAGCACCTATTATCTAACTCAATGACAGCTCTCCCCCACCGACAAACGGTTATTGTACGACCGAAAGTTTATTGTTATATTTGTATCTTCAATTTCCGCCTCACAAATAAGTGGAAACAACAATAATAACAACAAAAACTAGTTTACTCAAGATGAAATTTATATCATGGAACGTCAATGGGCTACGTGCCTGTTTCGACAAAGGCTTTCCACAAATAATGAAAGAAATAGATGCTGACTTCTTCTGCTTGCAAGAAACAAAGATGCAGGCAGGACAGCTTGATGCAGAGATGGAGGGATACAAATCTTATTGGTGCTATGCCGAGAAGAAAGGCTATTCTGGCACAGCAATCTACACAAAACACGAGCCACTATCGGTTGAATACGGTCTTGGAATAGACGAACACGACCATGAAGGCAGGGTAATTACCCTCGAGATGGACAAGTTCTATCTTGTTACCGTATACACTCCTAACTCTCAAGACGAACTAAGAAGACTTGACTACCGAATGACTTGGGACGATGCTTTCAGAAACCATATAGTCAGTCTAGACGCTAAGAAACCCGTTCTGTTGTGTGGCGACCTCAACGTTGCACATAAGGAAATTGACCTTAAAAATCCTAAGTCGAACAGACGAAATGCGGGATTTACTGACGAAGAAAGAGATAAGTTTCAAACCCTGCTTGATGCTGGATTTACCGACACATTCCGCTATTTCTACCCCGACAAAGAGGGTGCCTACTCGTGGTGGTCATATCGTTTCAGGGCGAGAGAGAAGAATGCGGGCTGGCGTATTGACTATTTCCTTTCGTCAAAGCGAATAGACTCTGCACTGGTTTCTGCACATATTCATTCCGATGTGTTTGGGTCAGACCACTGTCCGGTGGAGGTTGTGATAGACAGCAACAAGCTGTAGAAACTAGCCTTATAAGTCTGCACAAAAAGACCTATATCAGTTAGAAAACAGAGTGTATATAGTCCAGTTATAAACTATATACACTCTGTTTTTAATTTATATATAGTCTAGAAATTGGTTATATATAGTTTGCAACTCAGATATATATAGTTTAGAAGCCAGATAAATGCTGTTGAAAAGCTGAAAGACAATATAAAAAAGACAATAAAAGCAAATATCAGACGAACATATAAAGCTTTTAAGCTCATACAATATAAAAAAGGAAACAATATGCTTGATTTTATTTCTACAAATAAATATCTTTGCGACAAAGATTGTATTATATGCTGAAATGTTGCAATATTATCTTTTAAGACAATAAAGCATAGCATATGCATTATTGAAATAAATTCTATTACAAACCTTTTAATTATTTTAATCATGAAAACAAAGTTTTTTCAAGCCCTAATATGGGTGTTTGCTTTAGCCGTAAGTATGACATCGTGTGGTAACGATGATGAACCAGCAATTATAGACCCTTATGCACCAATCACAGAAGGTGGAGTTTTCCTGCCTGTTCTTGTTAGCAAACCCGACATGGAGAAAGTAAAAGAAGTAGAAGCCTCAAGAAAGGGAGTTTTTACAAGTAAAAAAACTGTCAAAGATGATTACGAAGAAGTCGAAGAAGATCAATACACTTTTAAGTACACAGATATGGACTTTTCTGAAGTTATATACTGCGTTAATACCAAAAAAGGGTTATTAACAAAGGTAATAATGAATCATAAAGAGAACGAATCAACTGTGGACAAGCTTAAAAATCTAGCTAAGAGGAACGGATTCATCGACAACCACCAGTTATCCGAATTGAACAATGGCTTGGTGAAAGAGAAAGAAAATCTATTTGAATTTAGTGTGAGAAATTACTTTGATGACGACAGAATTATATTCTCACAATATGGGAAGCAACCTAAAGCTATGCCTACCATAAAAGACTTTCAAAAAGAAATGCAACTCATGCTTAAAAAGAAGGAGTATAAGCATGACCAAATAATGGCTAAAGAGAGCGAACTCGGAGGAAAAGTTGAAGAAGAGGGTAAAGTAACGACAGGAGATCATATAGGCAAGGTCAGAATGTTAGGTTTCAGAGTTCCTCAAAAATACGAACCTCTAAAACTAAGATACTACTACTTTGATTGGAAAAAAAACACCTCAGCTGATATGCTTGGAACATGTTATGAGGTTGTATACATATACTACTCTCATGAATTAGCTTTTTACAAAGATGACATTAGTGGAGTATATCTGATGACAAGAGAATTCAGAGAGCTTTTGAAGAAAGAAGGGTATGTCTACAAAGGTAAAACTTATGGTTATCCTTCATTTAAAAATGAAAAAGAAGGAACAATAATCATAGCAAGAACAAGAAAATTGAATCTGACAGATTATGAAGGAGTAGCATTATTGATAAATATGTTTTAACCCTTGTAATAATACTTAGTATAAACAACGGTTAGGTAATAAAGGTCTGGCTTTAGACAACAGTTTCTAAAGTCAGACCTTTAGTTTATATAGCCACAAAGGGGTAATAACCCTGCTTTTCACTAAGCACAAGCCCAAAACAAAGGCTATAAGGCGAGTTTACAAACTGTATATAGCTTATTTGTAAATTGTATACAAACCACTTGCAAACCGTATATAGCTGATTTGTAAACTGTATATAGTTTGAAAGCAAATTGTATACAATTAAAAAACAAACTGTATATAGTCAAGAAAGCGACTATATACAGTTTGTTTATGCTTTATAAATCAAAGTTATGAGTAACAATAACACACTAAAGGAAAAGGCTGGTTAATACACCTTCAAAGACTAACGATATTTATTCTTGAACTTATCTTTACGTCTGTCAATATCTGGCTTTTGCTTTCTTATTTCCATAGGCTTTTGCTCGGTCAGTGTTATTTCTCTGACATTCCATTCTTGAGTGGCTTCCCACATAGCCTTATATTCTAGAAGATTGTGGTAATAAAAAACTTCCTCTGGTTG
>JAUMWZ010000021.1:11411-16407 GCA_030529405.1 Bacteroides sp.
AGTCGCCCGTATCCCATTTGCCGTTGCCATTTACGTCGTTCACAAGTCTGGCGGCATATTTTCCCGGAGTGATATAATAGAATTCCGCTTTAGAATTTTCTAATCTTCTGCGACGCACAACGTTATCTCTCGTGTCAAGCAACTCAACAAAAGCCTTAGGGTCTGCACCAGTAACATCAAAAATAAGGGTGAAATATTCGTCTTCAGACTTTACTCTGAAAGTACTCTCCGACTTATCCGTATGAAGTCCATACAATCCTTGAAAGGCAAGCGAATCTATCTGAAGTCTGTATTCTTGTTTAGGCTCCCAGTCATGGTATATATTAAACACCTTAAAATCTATCGTATCTTGTTCAAAATCATACGAAACATCTTTCCAAAGAGTATCTACTTTTTGTTGCAGATGTATCATTTGTTTGTCATACTTACTTACAGGCTCTTGAAATCTAACTGCTATCTTTCCGTAAACCTCCATACTCATCGGTGCATCTACGTTCATTGACAAAAACTCTGTCATAGGCTTTTCTTCCTCTTCTTCCTCATTCTCCTTTTTCTTCTTAGCCTTTTCAGCCTCTACTTTAGTTTTCTTTGTTCTGAAAACAGCGTTTACTGTGTCACTCTTTAGCGACATATTGTTCAAACTGTCAGTATAGTAGTAGTCCATAGTAAACTTTAGTGTGTCTTGACTGTATATTATCGAGTCTTTAATCCAGCACACTATACTGTCATTTTCTTTATTCGTTTCCATCAAAAGATGCTTCTCTACGTCGAAGTTTATTCCCTTTATGGTCGGTATCGTATCACTCTTTCCTCTGAAAAGAATGGTCATCTTTTTGTTTTCCGTTCTGTCTACCTTTCTGAAAAATCTATTGTCTGTTTCTTCCTTAAAGGCTCTTAGCACTATATTATCAGGCAAAAAGTGAGTGTATGTACGTGAGATTATAGTGTCATACTGTATTGTGTCATACCAAACAGTGTCTTGTCTTTGCCTTATGTCAAAAGAAGGTGTTATCAGAGAGTCTATAAAAGCTATCATCTCTGTCTTTTGTGTGAAGGCAGCATTTTGGTCATTGTCTGCCAAAGCATATATTTTGAACTTCTTGTTTGCTAATCCTCTTATCCTAAACTGTCCTCTACTATCGGTACGTGCAGCTCTTTCAAAAGGCTTTTTCACAAACATTGAGTCTTCGTCTATAGTATGTATTCCCACCATTATACCTTTGATTGGCTCTTGATTGCTTGCATCTAGCACCGTACCCGATACTTCTAGCGAGTCTATGCTATTGCCTGTTGAGAAAGAGAAAGCAAAGTTTTCGAGCGTATTCCCCTCATTATTGTCCGAAATAGCGTCTGAAAAGTCAATAGTGTATGTTGAGTTTTCCTTTAAGCTGTCAAGAAGTGTGATGTGTATGTTCTTTCCTGACGCCTTTATTTCTGGTTGTTGCAATTGAGGAGGAGATACAAACACCTTTTCAGACACCTTTTCTAGCTTTATATATTCATCAAAGTGCAGTGTTATTTTGTTCTTTTTGACGTTCAAAGCCATTGATGTGGGCGTACTACTTGTCATCACTGGCGGATTGAAGTCCATTGGTCCACCCTCTAACCTGCCTACATTTGCACACGAAGCGATTATATATATCAAAACAAGTGGTATAAGTACGTATCTGAATAAGTTCTTCATCTGAGAATTCTTTATTTTGTATTTGTGCAAAAATAATTCTTAGTTGATTAAACACATCTATACAACCCTGTTTATTTAGTGTTTTAACAAAAAATTAGATGCTATTCATTGTAAACTAATAATGTTTTAGCTTATTTTGTCGGATAATATAGCTCATAGAGCATATAATGCACACAAGAGAGAGATGACGATAAAGACTAATAGCATAATACATAATGTTATGGCAGTTGTTTTAACTGTCATATTCTGTGTATTGTTGTTTGGCAAGGCTTTACACTATCATGAAGAAGGTTCATGTAGTCATCAATGTAGCCCTACAGAAAAGTGCGACGAGGATTGCAATATATGTAAACTGACGGCTACACCGTTTACTTTCCACGAATTTGATGAAGTTAAATTCTTTGTTACAGTAGTAGAAACCGAATACAAAGAGTTTGTTTGTGATGTCGTTATATACTCTAACGAGGTTACATCTCTACGCGCTCCACCACACAGAGCGTAACATTTTCAATCAAAAAAGACTTTTTTTGCTCAATCGGTTGAGCTTTTATCTTTGTTGGCAATACGTTTTACAACGTGTTGAGTCTGCATTATTGACATAAAGGAGTATTACATTTTATAACAGAAGACATATTATTATGCAAAGTGCTTATATTAAGCTACTTTATAGATGATGTGTACTGTCAGAATGAACTATATATAGTTTGCAAGTAGAGTATATACAGTTTAGAAATAAGGTATATACAGTTTGCAAGTCAGATGTATACAGTTTAGGTATATGAGAAATATGTCTTACAAAAGAGACATACATACAAGGCTAACAAAGCACACTTAATCAGCACATTAAACGAAGCACACACGAGGGCGAACAAAGTCTTATCACAAGCGCAATACTGCACACCAAATTAGCAAAACAATAATAACAAGATGAAAAAACTAAGTAAAATCACTTACATTTTTTTATTACTTATAGCCTTAGTACAGCTTGCATCAACAGCCAAAGCACAACAAAGCGACAGTCAAAGACACGATAAGACAGAGTTTGTCTTGATAGACTCTGAGCTTGGCGAACCTATTGTTGTGTCGTTTGTGAGCATAGGAAAAGAAAGATTAGTATGTAGCCAAGACTCCAAAGTACAAGTGCCTAACAGACTTCTAAGGAAAGAAAAGATAACAATTGAATGCTTTGGATACGAGAAGAAAGAGATAAAAAAAGAAGAATATGCAGGCAAAAGACGAGTTATAGTAAGACTAAAACCTATAACTGTGTTCTTTGAAGAGGTAACAATAAGCGGTGAGGGCAAAAAAACAACTCAAAACAGTATTGTGCAGAGCATTAGCGAGAGCGAAATTAAAAAGAGCTTGGGAACAACATTAGCTGCATCGCTAGAAAAAGTAAAGGGAGTCAGCACCATACAAAGCGGAACAACAATCTCGAAACCCGTTATCCACGGAATGTATAGTAACAGAATACTAATCATAAATAACGGTGTTCGCCAGCAAGGTCAGCAGTGGGGAGATGACCACGCACCAGAAGTAGATATGAACAATGCAGGCAGCATAAGTGTGATAAAAGGTGCTGAGGCGGTAAAGTATGGTTCTGAAGCACTGGGAGGAGTAGTAAAGTTAGAAAGTAAGCTATTGCCTTATGGCAAATATAGCGTTAATGGAAACTTCTCGGAAGTATACGCCACTAACGGAAAAAGACATGCGCTGACGGGACATGTAGAGGGTTCGCACCTTGCTATGCCTGAACTTGCGTGGAGAGTGCAAAGCACATACATAAACGCAGGAGACAGAATGGCAGCCAACTATGTGATAAACAACACCGGAATGAGAGAGTTTGACCTATCGGCAGCACTTGGTTTCAGAAAAAGGGATTATGGAATTGAGGCGTTCTACAGCTATTATAGCACAAAGATTGGTGTATTCTTTAACGCACATGCAAGCAATGTTGAGCTGTTGAAAGAGAAGATTGCTATGGGACGTCCTCTAGAAGTTGAACCTTTTAGCAGAAGCATAAGCTACCCATATCAAGATGTTAAGCACCACTTGGCTAAAGTAAATGCGTTCTATAACTTCAGAAACAACAGCACAGTGAGCTTACAATACTCGGTACAGACAGACCATAGAAACGAATATCATCAACGACGTGGAGACAGATCGAGCACACCTTCAACTGCACTTGACTTGCTTTCGTCGCAACTTGATGTAAACTGGAAGAAAGAGCTAAAGAGAGGTTGGAACACAGATATAGGTGTTTTCTACGGATATACTAATAACAAAAACATTCCAGGAACTGGAGTTGTGCCGATAATCCCTAATTATGTGCAAAACAATGTAGGACTGTATGGACTACAAAAGTATGCAACAAATAAATGGGGAGTAGAGGTTGGAGCCCGATTTGATTATCAAACACTCGATGCAAAAGGCATAGACATAGACAGCAAAATGTATGGAGGAAAGACAAACTATTCAAACTTTACATACAACATAGGCGGAAACTACAACATAGGAAAGCAGATAAGACTTGTCAGCAATTTGGGAATGGCATGGAGAGCACCACATGTTCACGAGCTATATAGTAATGGTCTTGACCACGCATCGGGCACTTACTCTGTTGGCGATAGTAAGATGAAGGGCGAGCAAAGCACAAAGTGGATAACATCTGCTTCATACGACAACAAACTTCTTTCTGTTTCTGTAGACGGCTATCTGCAATGGGTAAAAAACTTCATCTACGACGAGCCATCGAAAGAGTTCATACAGCTTATTTCTGGTAGTTACCCTGTGTTCAGATATAAGCAAGTGAATGCTTTTTTCAGAGGTGTTGATGCAGAAATTAGTATCACTCCGCTGAAAGGACTAAAGTTTGACGCAATGGCAAGTATGATATGGGTGAACGAAACGCATACTAACAGATACCTGCCTTATATACCTTCGTTTCGCTATAATCAGTCTGTTGGCTACTTCTTTGCAGACGGCAGACTTCTGAAAGGTAGCTACATAAAACTAAAACATCGTTTTGTGGATAAGCAAAAAAGGTTCGACCCCGAGAGCGACCTTATTCCTTTCTCGCCAGATGCTTATAATCTGTTCGGTTTTGAAATGGGAACTAACATCAAGATAAACCACAGACACAAAATAAGCCTAATGATAGATGCAGACAATGTGTTTAACAAGGAGTATAAAGAATATACCAACCGTTTCAGATACTATTCTCACGACTTAGGAAGAGATATAAGATTTATGCTGACGTATGAGTTTTAACTGCCAGAAAGCGTATAACAGCGGTTTTGCAAACCATATACA
>JAUMWZ010000239.1 GCA_030529405.1 Bacteroides sp.
ACTGTATATAGCCTACTTGCAAACTATATATAAACGAAAAATGGCTTATATATAAATAATAGACTCGTTATGTATATGCCAGCAGCAAAGTAAATACTGCTTTACGCCTAACAACATAGAAAAGAGCAGATAAAGCCCATCTGCAACGAGATAAGGAGATGATAGAGATAGGCATAAAGCAGTATATACGGAGCGAAAAACAAGAAACACAAAAACGCAAACAATATGAATAAGATTATAGCCACATTGATACTTTCGTCGGCATCTGTATTTAACTATGCGTATGCACAAAGCACATCAGAGAGCAAGGTATGGACACTTGAAGAATGCATAAAACACGCCGTAGAGAACAACATCTCTATAAGAAAGGCGGAATTGGGCATCAAACAATCTAAGATTTCACTTCACACATCTAAGTGGGCATTCTCACCTAACCTAAACACAAACGTTGGTCAATCTTTCAGTTGGGGACGTTCTGCATCGCCAGCAGATAACTCTTACAAGGACATTAACAATGCTAACACTAACTTTGGAGTATCAGCTAGCATGCCAATATTCACGGGTTTACAGTTAGAGACACAACTGTCTATTGCAAAACTAAACCTGCAAGAGTCGATAGAACAGCTTAACGCAGCGAAAGAAGACATAGCAATAAATGTAACTTCTGCATACTATAACGCAATGTTCAACAAAGAACAGTATGAACTAATGCTACACCAAGAAGAACTGTCAAAGCAACAAGCTGAGAAAATGAGAACAATGTTCGAGGCTGGTAAGGTTGCAAAACCTGAGGTTGCAAATATAGAGGCGAGGTTGGCACAAGATAAATACAACACCGTGAGAGCAGAAAGTCAATACAAGAATAGCATACTCGAACTGGCACAACTGCTTGAATTAGCATCGCCAGAAAGCATTTTGCTATCGAAAGAAGGATTGGACAGCTCAAAAGAGATAACAGAACAAAACATAGATGAGGTATATACCAATACTGTGATTAACAGAGCAACAGTAAAGGCAGAAAGCATCAAACTTGAAAGCACAAAGAAAAACATCAAGATGGCACAGAGCCAACTTTTCCCACAAATATACCTAAGCGGTGGATTAGGCACAAGCTACTACACACTTAACGGTACTGCACTCACACCTTTTTCTACACAACTAAAAAACAACTTAAACAAATACATAGGGATAAATCTCGGTTTCAACATCTTCGACCGTTTCTCTACCAAAAACAGAATAAGGACAGCAAAGTTGCAACACACGTTTCAAGCCTTACAGCTAGAAGAAGTGAAGAAGAGAATGTATAAAGAGGTGCAACAAGCATGGTACGAAATGACTTCGGCAAAAGAAAAGTTAGAGACAAGCAAAACAGCAGTTGAGTCGGCACAATTAGCTTTGGAGCTGACAACTGAGAAGTTGAACTTAGGCAAATCTACTGTGATTGAATATAACGAGGCTAAGAATAACCTCACAAAGATGCAGTCTGAGCACCTACAAGCTAAATATAACTATATGTTCAGAAAGAGGGTCTTGAAGTTTTATCAAGGACTTAACAAAGAATAGAAACAACAGCGCACAAAGCAAATAAAAGGATATCCCCGACAGATGATATATATGCATCTCATCGGGGAT